>NZ_JAGTPI010000051.1:0-44404 GCF_021147825.1 Pseudomonas quasicaspiana | reverse complement strand
GCCAGCACATAACCCTGTGGGAGCTGGGCTTGCCCGCGATAAAGGCAACTCGGTTCCACTGCAAAATCGCGGCGTCTGCATCGCGGTCAAGCCCGGCTCCCACAGGAGTAAACGATCCCCTGTCAAAGCAACGCTAGCCGCGACAGTTGACTTCAGAGAAGCTATCGCGCTGCCAGCACACAACCCTGTGGGAGCTGGGCTTGCCCGCGATAAAATCAACTCGGTTCAACGGCAGAGTCGCGGCGTCTGCATCGCGGGCAAGCCCGCCTCCCACAGGAGAAAATGATCGCCTGTCAAAGCAACGCTGGCCGCGACAGCTGACTTCAGAGAAGCTATCTCGCTGCCAGCACACAACCCTGTGGGAGCTGGGCTTGCCCGCGATAAAGGCAACTCGGTTCCACTGCAAAATCGCGGCGTCTGCATCGCGGGCAAGCCCGGCTCCCACAGGAGAAAACGATCGCTTGTCAAAGCAACGCTGGCCGCGACAGTTGACTTCAGAGAAGCTATCTCGCTGCCAGCACATAACCCTGTGGGAGCTAGGCTTGCCCGCGATAAAGGCAACTCGGTTCCACTGCAAAATCGCGGCGTCTGCATCGCGGGCGAGCCCGGCGCCCACAGGAGAAAACGATCGCCTGTCAAAGCAACGCTGGCCGCGACAGTTGACTTCAGAGAAGCTATCTCTCTGCCAGCACATAACCCTGTGGGAGCTGGGCTTGCCCGGTATTAAATCAGTTCTGCCCACCCTCATCGCGCTCATCCACCAACCCCCAATCCGACACGTTCACGCTGGAGGTACCGACAGGAGCGCTCGGCGCGGCGATGGGGTTGGCCGTCACGCCTTCACCATGCAGCTTGAGGCGCAGGCGGAGGTTGTTCTGGGAATCGGCGTATTTGAGCGCTTCCTCTTCGCTGATCACACCAGCTACGGCCAGATCGAACAGCGCGCTGTCGAAGGTCTGCATACCGAGATTTCCGGACTTTTCCATGATGCCTTTGAGTTCAGTCAACTCATTGCGCTGAATCAGGTCGCGAATGGTCGGCGTGCCCATCATGACCTCCACGGCCGCCCTGCGGTTGCCATCCAGAGTCTTGACCAGACGCTGGGAAACGAACGCTTTGAGGTTGTTGCCCAAGTCCTGCAGCAGTTGCTGGCGTCGTTCTTCCGGGAAGAAGTTGATAATTCGGTCCAGCGCCTGATTGGCGTTGTTGGCGTGCAGTGTGGAAAGGCACAAGTGTCCGGTATCGGCGAAGGCCAGCGCATGTTCCATGGTTTCCCGATCGCGGATTTCACCGATCAGGATGACATCCGGTGCCTGGCGCAGAGTGTTCTTCAACGCGGCGCGAAAACTGCGGGTATCAACCCCGACCTCGCGCTGGTTGACGATCGACTTCTTGTGCCGGTGAATGAATTCCACCGGGTCTTCAATGGTAATGATGTGCCCGCTGGCATTGCGGTTGCGATGATCGATCAGCGCCGCCAGTGAGGTGGATTTGCCTGAACCGGTCGCGCCCACAAACAGCACCAGGCCATGCTTCTCCATGATCACGTCGAGCAGCACCGGAGGAAGGTGCAGGTCTTCGAAGCGCGGGATATCCAGCTTGATGTTTCGCGCCACGATCGATACTTCGTTGCGCTGCATGAAGATATTGATACGGAAACGCCCGATCCCTGCCATGGACACCGCGAGGTTCATCTCAAGATCTCGATGGAAATCCCGCTTCTGCTCGGCATCCATCAACCCGTCGGCAACCAGAGCCACCTGACCAGGCTTGAGGGACTCAGTGCCCAACGGCTTGAGCACGCCATTGAACTTGGCGCAGGGCGGTGCCCCAGTAGAAAGATAAAGGTCCGATCCATCCTGACTGGCCAGAGTCTTCAACAACGCCGGGAAATCCATAAGCAACACCGCACAAATGATTTGACTGAAAGAGGCCGCCTCTCGTGCGACGTTCAACCGGATCACGATCCGGGATGAGTGCGCATAGCTTGGCGGTAGAACACCTCGGTACGCAATGATTGATCAGGCTGCTTGTGCAACAGAGCGCGTATTTTTTGTCATTAGGGGCAGTACCTGGAAACAAGGTCTGCCTGCTGTGTGATAATACCCGCCGTTTTTTCTTCAGGCCCCTGCCCCATGAAAGCCCAAGCACGCCACATTCTGGTGAAAACCGCCGAAGAGGCCGAACAACTCAAACAGCGCATCGCCAAGGGCGAAGCATTTGATGTGTTGGCCAAGAAGCACTCGACCTGCCCCTCGGGCAAACGCGGTGGCGACCTGGGCGAAGTCCGCCCTGGGCAGATGGTGGGCGCGATTGATCAGGTGATCTTCAAAAAGCCGCTGCGCACGGTGCATGGCCCGATCAAGAGCAAGTTTGGTTATCACCTGGTTCAGGTGTTTTATCGGGATTGAGTTTTTTTAAATCCTCACAAGCATCAGGACAGAAATGCTTTCCTGTGGGAGCCGAGCTTGCTCGCGATAAGGGCGCTGCATTTATCAGGCACTTTATCGCGAGCAGCTCGGCTCCCACAGGTTGCACAAGACGCGACAGCGGAATCACCTACAACCCCGGCATCACACTCCTGGGAATCAAAGCCCCCGGATGCTGAATCACCACACTCGCCAGACGATGTCCGGCTTCGGCGGCCTGCACCGGGCTGCCGCCTCGCAGGCGCATTGACAGATAAGCCGCACTGAACGAATCACCCGCCGCAGTGCTGTCGATCACTCGCTCAACACGTCGAGCAGGAATTTCAAAGCGTTCACCGCCCGACTCAACAAGACAGCTCTGCGAGCCTCGCTTGACGACGACTTCGCTGATGCCCAGTTCGCGGTAGGCGCTCAACAATTGCTCGCTGTCGGTATAGCCAAACAGTGCCTGCTCGTCGTCCTCGGTAAGCAACGCCACGTCGACGTGGGCCAGACACGCACGATACGCCTCGCGTGCCTGTTCACCCGATGCCCAGAGACGTGGCCGGTAATTGTTGTCGAAGGCCACCCTGGCACCTGAAGCACGCGCTTGAGCCAGCGCTGAGAACAGACGTTGCCGCCCCTGCTCGCCCAGCACCGCCAAAGTGATCCCGCTCAGGTAAAGAAGGTCATAGTCCGGCAATGCCCCAAGAATCTTTTCAGCGTCCGGAGTGTTGAAACAGTCACGCACCGCAGCTTCGTTGCGCCAATACAGGAAACGACGCTCGCCACTGGCGTCAGTCTGAATGCAGTACAACCCTGGTAACCGCCCAGACAGACGCTGCACCTTGCTCAGCCCAATGCCCTCCTGCGCCCAGCCTTGGCACATTGCATCACTGAAACTGTCATCGCCCAGCGCGGTGACATAATCCACCTGTGCGCTGCTGCCCAATTGGCGGGTCATATAAACCGCCGTGTTGAGCGTATCGCCGCCGAAGCTCTGTTGCAGTGCGCCGCTGGCATGCTGTTGCAGCTCGATCATGCATTCGCCGATCAGGGCGATCCGTGGGTGACTATGGCTGATCAGCTCACTCATTGAGTGCGACTCCCGAACTAGAAATACGTGTCGAAACTTTCAATGACTTGCAGGTTTTCATCCACCAGACAGCCACTGCGCCACTTGTCGAACGTAAGGCACGGGTGGGAGGAACCGAACGCAATGATGTCGCCGACTTTTAGCTCACATCCCGGCGCGACGGTCATGAATGCGTGTTGATCCATCACGGCTGTCACCTTGCAGGCGCTGACGTCCACGCCTTGCGCCGGTACAACACCGGGCTTGTAGCAGAGCAATGGACTTGGCAAGCCCGCGTCATAGGCAACATCGCGTTTGCCCATGGCAATCACGGCGAAGCCAGGCTCTGGCATCGATTGCACGTGAGCCCAGACTTCCATTGCGGGGCGCAGGCCTTCGTGCAAATCACTGCGGCGATCCAGCACACAGCATTGCGCGTCCTTATAGATGCCGTGGTCATGCACGACATAGCTGCCGGGACGCAAAACACCGAGGAATCGCTCACGCACCTGACGCTCGTCGAAAGCTTCGGCGATCAAGTCGTACCAGGCCGAACCCGACGCTGTGACGATGGGCCGCTCCAGCGCAAATGCTCCACGATCCTGCAGATCCACCGCCAGACGCACCAGCGAGGCCGCGAAAGCACGAATGCCGCTTTCAGCCTGATCGCCGTGAATCACGCCTTCGTAGCCTTCAATGCCTGTTAGCGCCAGGGCCGGTTGTGCGGCGATCGCCTCGGCCAGTTCCAGGACTTGTTGCTCGGTACGGCAACCGCAACGCCCCCCCACTACGCCGTATTCGATCATCACGTTCAGGCGCAAACCGCGGGCCGCAAAAAATTCGCCCAGTGCCGCCACGTTATCCGGATGGTCGACCATGCAATGGAAGTCGAACATAGAGTCCCCGAGCATCTCGGCGATCAACGCCATGTTTGCATTGCCGACCAATTGGTTGGCCATCAAGACCCGACGAACCCCGTGTGCATAGGCAGCCCGGGTCTGAACCGCCGTAGCCAGCGTCAGCCCCCAGGCGCCCTCTTCCAGTTGCCGCCGAAACAGCGCCGGAACCATGCTGGTTTTGCCGTGGGGCGCCAGTTCAGCGCCGCTGTTAGTGACGAACGCCTGCATCCACCGGATGTTGTGATCCAGCGCCTGACGATGGATCACCAGCGCGGGCAAACTTACATCACGCACCAGATGATCGCCTGGAGCGGCGGCGCCCTTTTCTACAGCTGCAATAGTCATGGTGGTCTCCCGGATGTTAATCATTGATGCGAGCCGCTAGCCCGTTGGCACTCTCGATCAGCACTCTGCGGTAGTCGGCATAGTGTTTTTTTGCATCGGCTCGCGGAGCAACGATGCACAGCGTTGCAATGCACACGCCATGTTCGTCTTTGACTGGCGCAGCGAAACAATGGGTGAAGGTGTCAGCAACGCTGTCGAAGGAAAAGAAGCCCTCCTCACCCGCCTTGCGGATTTCGCCAAGGAAGGTCTCAATCGGCAGAAGCTGACCGTCGGGCAACACGAAGTCGTCGGCATCGATCAGGTCGACGATTTCCTGATCGCTCAGGTGGCACAGGAGCAAACGCCCGGAAGCCGTCCACGGAATCGGCGCGTTTTCGCCGATGTTGGAGGAAATGCGGAAGTGTCGCTCACCCTCTTTCATTAACGCGACGGTGTACTTGCGGCCATTGAGCAGACACATCTGCGCGGTTTCGCGGGTCTGGCTGACGACATCGCCCAGGCAGACTTGCGCCTCGCGGGTGAAGTCGAAATGACGCAAGTGAGCCTGACCGAGAAAGTACAACTGACGCCCCAGGTAGACATGCCCATCCTTGCCCACGGACTCCAGGATGCGTCGCTCCAGCAGCGAACCGACCAGTTCATAAACCGTCGATTTGGGGCCGCCGATACCGTTGGCGATCTCGTTGGGGCGCATGGGCTTGCCCTGCTCCTTGAGAAAGTCGAGGATATCGAACGCCCGATCGAGCCCGCGGGCCCGGCGTTTGATGGTGTCTTCGGTCATGTCTGGAAACCCTTGCGTACTTATGTAGGAGCTGCCGAAGGCTGCGAAGCGTTCACCCTGACACCGCCATCGCAGCCTTCGGCAGCTCCTACCCATTCAATATTTGCCGCGAGATAGCGCGGTGTCATGGACACCGGGATAGCTCCTCTAGATCAGGCCTTTTTCTTGTACGCCACGCAGTCAATCTCGACCTTGCAGTCAACCATCATGCTTGCCTGCACGCAGGCACGCGCCGGGGCATGTTCGGGTGTGAAGTATTCACCGAACACTTTGTTGAAACTCCAGAAATCCCGCGGATCTTCAAGCCAGACGCCAACCCGGACCACATCTTCAAGACCATAGCCCGCTTCAGTGAGGATCGCGACCAGGTTTTGCAGGGTCTTGTGCGTCTGCTCAACGATGCCGCCTACAATGATTTCGCCGTTTTCTGCGGGCACCTGGCCCGACACATGGAGCCAGCCGTCGGCTTCAACAGCACGAGCGAAAGGACGCGGCTGCCCGCCCCCAGCGACGCTACCTGCGCCATAACGAGTGATGCTCATGAAGGTCTCCTGTAAAAAATACAATCCGAATTAAACCGAATCCTGTAGGAGCTCAGCGAGGTTACGAGGCCAGCGATCAAGGTATGTCTGACACACCGTCATCGCTGGCCTCGTAACCTCGCTGAGCTCCTACAGGGACTGCGTTTTAATGCAAATAAAGTCGTTGGTCTTTCCGCTATATCGGAACACTATCTGAAATAGCGGAAATATGTTTTGAGTGTGCCACAGCACTGGATGGAAAAAAACCAACGAGTATCATCAGTGACGGTCTGTTTGATGACATGCCTGGAAATACACTACGGAGATCCAATGGCTACAGCAGAACATCCCCACACATTAGCGCTGGAAACTTTCCTGTCTCAGCATCCTGAATTGCAGCAGGAACTGGAAAAGCTCAACCCACTGGCCGCGCAGGCTGCTGGTCTGACACGTGAGCAATACCGCGAAGAGTGTTTGCATGAGGCCTTCGAGGCCGAGGCTGAACGCCAGGGTCTGTTTGCCTGGGAGCTGACATTGCAACTGACCGCTGCCAACCCTGAGGAATATCAAAGCCAGCGGCGTGAGGTCCATAAGGAAGTGGCGCAGATGGCCGGTATGGACTGGTTGGAATATTGCGAGTTGAACAAGCTGGAACCTTGAACCTGATCAGCGCGATGTGACCGTTCGTCGCCATCAAGGGCACTCTTGCGAGGGCGTGGCTGACCAATATCAGGTAACGCTCATAAATTGGAGACGTACCATGATGAAGTCAAAGACGACTAACTTTTTGCTCGCAGGCCTGCTTTCACTTTCGTTTGGTTCCGCATTTGCAGCTTCCTCCAGCACAGGTCCGGTAAAACCTGAAACTGGTGGCGTCCAGACTGGTTCGGCAGTGCCGCCTGGTACTCACCCAGCACCGGCGTCGGGCAGCACCAAAAGCGCTGACGCAAATGGTCGAGCCACAGGTTCAGGCGCAGGCAAGTCAACTGATGGCGGCACCACTGGCAGTGCTGTTGGCAAAACTGGCGGTCCTGGCAAGAACGGCCCTAACGGCACCGGTGGCGGTGCTGCTGGCTCCCCCGACAATTGATCGGTGCGAGCGTGAAAAAGCCCGGCTATTGAAGCCGGGCTTTTTTTGCGCTGCACGTTGGGTCAATGCTTACAAACAAGTCGCCAGAGCAGCACCACGACGCTCAGTCGCAAGATTTGAAGACGGCGCGTAATACTGAATCGCACTTGCACCGCCTTGAGGCTGGACATCCGCGAAGAACTCCGCGCCCGTGTTGTAAACAGTGAAGCCCTTTTCACTGGATTGCATGAAAGCATCGGCTTCAGCCCCCATCAGAGCTTCGTCCTGCCACGAATACTCAATGCACTGCGCAACCACAGCCGCAGTTTTCTGACTCGAATACGTCTTGTAAGGGCCAACAGCCCGAGCCTGATTGGATGGCGAGGTGCAACCTGCCAACACCGTCAGAGCGACTGCCGAAATCAGAAATTTCATGACATTCCTTGAACGCGAAAAAAGCGGATTCTACACCGCCCGGCAAAGCGCATGAACAAGACATGCGCCCCGCCCCGGTTTTCACGCTTCGGTAAGCTGCTCTTCGTATTCCTTGACGTACTTGCCAGCCAGGGATTCTTTCTGCTTCTCGTCGAGTAGCTTACCCGCCATCTGAAAGAACTTCTGCTCTTCTTCTTTCAGGTGATGGTGAACCTTCTCGGACAGCTTCTTGGCAGTAGCCAGCCAAGCGGGGCTGGACATCTCGGTCTCATCCAGCGTTTCCATCATCTCGTCCATCTCGTGATGCTCCGAGATCGCGTGGCGACTCAGGTCCACGCCGTTATCGTGTTCCATCAGAGGGATATAAAAGAAGCGCTCTTCGGCGGTTTCATGGGCCTGAAGTTCAGCTTTCAGCTGTTTGTAGGCTTCAACGCGCTCAGCGTTATCACCGCTGGTCTTGACCAGAATGTCGGCATAGTTACGCTGACGGTCATGGCTTTCTCTCAAGGCTTCAAAAATATTCACGGGCTGTACTCCAGGGACAGCTTCCGAATGTGGAAGCGATGGTTACTAGACATCTCCGGGAAAGCGGCAGTTCAGTCCGTGAGCACTGCAAATTTGCTGCTTGCGCTCTGCGTCCTCTAGCCGTTCACTTGCCGGTGTACCCGGTACGCCGCCTCGCGAACAAGTTCGCTCCTACCCGCAGTGAGCGCGATGGATGATTAATCCGGCTTGCCATACAACTGCCACTCACTCTATGCGACAATGCGCGCCAAATTCGGCATGAATCCCGCATTCATTTCCAGTCATCCGACTCTTTACGTCGCAGATGCTGGCTAGATATGGCCCAAAGAATGGCCTCGGCCCGTGATAAAAATCGCCAGGGCAAAGACGGAAACGGGCATCAAATCGGTACCGGCTGCACCCAGCCAACTCCAAGCTATTGAAAGGTAAGGTAATTGATCTCCACAGCGAATATCACCATGCAGTTCGGCGCCAAACCCTTGTTCGAGAACGTCTCGGTCAAGTTTGGTGCCGGTAACCGTTACGGCCTCATCGGCGCCAACGGCTGCGGTAAATCCACCTTCATGAAGATCCTGGGCGGCGATCTGGAGCCTTCTGGTGGGCAAGTGATGCTCGAGCCGAATGTGCGTCTGGGTAAATTGCGTCAGGACCAGTTCGCCTACGAAGAATTTACCGTGATCGATACCGTGATCATGGGCCACGAAGAGCTGTGGAAGGTCAAGGCAGAGCGTGACCGCATCTACTCGATGCCGGAAATGACCGAAGAAGACGGCATGGCTGTCGCCGAACTGGAAACCGAATTCGCGGAAATGGACGGCTATACCGCCGAATCCCGAGCCGGTGAATTGCTGCTGGGTCTGGGTATCGGCATCGAGCAGCACAACGGCCCGATGAGCGAAGTTTCGCCGGGCTGGAAACTGCGCGTGCTGCTGGCTCAGGCACTGTTCTCCGATCCTGAAGTGCTGTTGCTCGACGAACCGACCAACCACCTGGACATCAACACCATTCGCTGGCTGGAAAACATCCTGACCCAGCGTAACAGCCTGATGATCATCATCTCTCACGACCGTCACTTCCTGAACAGCGTGTGCACCCACATGGCTGACCTGGATTACGGCGAGCTGCGCCTGTTCCCGGGCAACTACGACGAGTACATGACCGTGGCGACCCAGTCCCGCGAGCAACTGCTGTCAGACAACGCCAAGAAGAAAGCACAGATTTCCGAGTTGCAATCGTTCGTCAGCCGCTTCTCGGCGAACGCCTCGAAAGCCAAGCAGGCCACCTCCCGCGCCAAGGCAATCGACAAGATCCAGCTGGCCGAAGTCAAGCCTTCGAGCCGTGTCAGCCCGTTCATTCGTTTCGAACAAACCAAGAAGCTGCACCGTCAGGCGGTCATCGTCGAGCGCATGGCTAAAGGCTTCGACGGCAAGCCTCTGTTCAAGGACTTCAGCTTCCAGGTTGAAGCTGGCGAACGCGTGGCGATCATCGGCCCGAACGGTATCGGCAAGACCACCCTGCTTCGCACCCTGGTCAGCGAGCTGACTCCGGACGCCGGTAGCATCAAGTGGACCGACGCGGCAGAACTTGGTTACTACGCTCAGGATCACGCTCACGACTTCGAAAACGATGTCACGCTGTTTGACTGGATGGGCCAGTGGACTCAGGGCGAGCAGATGATCCGCGGGACCTTGGGGCGCATGCTGTTCTCCAACGACGAGATCCAGAAGTCGGTGAAGGTGATTTCCGGTGGTGAGCAAGGCCGTATGTTGTTCGGCAAGCTGATCCTGCAAAAGCCAAACGTACTGATCATGGACGAACCGACCAACCACCTGGACATGGAATCCATTGAAGCGCTGAACCTGGCGCTGGAAAACTATCCGGGCACGTTGATCTTCGTGAGCCACGACCGTGAATTCGTTTCCTCACTGGCCACCCGCATTATCGAGCTGAGCCCGGACGGCGTAACCGACTTCAGCGGCACCTACGATGACTACCTGCGTAGCCAGGGTGTGGTGTTCTGATAAGGCTGCTTAATTTCTGAGCTTGCGAAACCGGTAGGAGCCAACTTGTTGGCGAGGCGGAGTGTCAGGCAGCAAGGCTGTTACTGGAATAGCGCTTCGCGAACAAGTTCGCTCCTACCGGGATAGCACTACAGTTCCGAGGGCTTGCACACAGCTCAAAACGCAAAAAGCCCGGTCAATCTGACCGGGCTTTTTCATTTCCTGCTACGCATTACTTCATCTGCAGCACTTCAATCCACAACGCGCCTTTGCCCGACTCTGCTTCGCTGACGCGCTTCAGTGCGCCTTTGTCGCCTACCTCGTAAACGCCCACCTTGTCGGCTTTTTCACCGGTTACCAGTAACCACTTGCCGTTTGGCGAGAAAGCAATGTTACGTGGCTGTTTCTCTTCCACTGGGTAGTTATCGAGAAAGGTCAGTGCACCGGTTGCACCATCGACCGCGAAGGCCGATACCGAACTGGTGGTGCGCTCAGTCATGAGCAGCAGCTTGCCGTCTGGCGACAAACGCAGATCAGCCGCCCAGATGCGTGGCGTCGGGTCATCCTTCAGGTCGTTGTTGCTCGCATCGCGCACTTCACCATGGGCCAGTTTCAGACGCTCTGGAATGCCGCTGGCCTGGGCGACTTGAGTCAGTGCGCCGGTCTTGTCGTCAATGGAAAACGCAGTGACGGTGCCGCTCATCTCACCATCGACAAACAGAAACTTGCCGTCGCTGGAGAACGCCAGATGCCGTGGGCCGGTTTTGGCCGGCACGCTGACAAAACCAGTGCCTATCGGCGTCAACGCTCCGGTCTTGTCGTCCAGTCGGTATTGCAGCACGTGATCAGCACCGAGGTTGCCGGCGTAAGCAAAGCGGTTGCTCGGATCGGTTCGGACCGAGTGGGCATGCGGGCCGGTTCTGTAGGTCTGAATTTTTTCGTCAGGCTTTTTCGCTTCGTCGATGGCCTGCACGGTAATGGCATCAGCCCCATAAGAAGCCCCCATCAGGAAGCGGCCGCTGCGATCAGTCGACAGATAAGCCAGACTTTCAGCCAGCGGGCCCCGGGACAGTTCAGTCAAGTGCCCGTTTTTGGGGTCAATGCTGAAGCCCATTACCTGAAAAGGTTTGACCCGCAACGCGGCGTACAACACTTTCCCGTCCGGACTGATGGCCATTGGATTGACCATGTCTCCTGCCTTTGTCTGCTCCACCAGGTTCAGCTTCCCGCTGGCTTCATCCAGACTGTATTGGGAAATCATTCCGTCGACAGGGCTTGAGATATAAGCGAAGGTTGACGCATTGGCGTTCATGCTTAATCCGCAGATAACGGCCGCAGCCATGAGAAGAGGTTTGCTCACAGGAGGATCCTTTGTTTTTATGATTGTGGTCAGTCATCCTATGACCACCTGAGAGTTCCAGCAATTACTGTTTTACAAATTGTTGCGCCTTTACATCGTTAGCATGCTTTCATTTGTTTGCGTGCAAGGCCATGATGTGGTCACTCCCTACCGCCTGCCAGCGAAAGAGCCCAATGTCTGCTGCCTCCCCGCCGCCCGTTGCACAGCCCAGTTCCATGACGATCACCCTGCAAATCGTTTCAGTGGTTTTCTACACCTTCGTTGCCTTCCTCTGTATCGGCTTGCCGATCGCGGTGTTGCCCGGTTATGTGCATGACCAGCTAGGCTTCAGCGCAGTCGTTGCGGGCCTTGTGATCGGCTCCCAATACCTGGCCACCCTGCTCAGCCGCCCAACGGCAGGCAAGATATGCGACACCATCGGCACCAAGCTCGCCGTGGTGTACGGCATGTCCGGTATCGCGATCAGCGGCGTTTTGACCCTGGCCGCAGCGCTGCTCGAACACCTGCCTGAAGTCAGCCTGACTATTCTGATCGTCTCCCGGCTGTTCCTGGGGGTCTCGCAAGGCCTGATCGGCGTGGGCAGCATCAGCTGGTGCATCGGCAAGGTGGGTCCGGAGCATACGGCACGGGCGATTTCCTGGAACGGTATCGCCTCCTACGGCGCCATCGCCATCGGCGCGCCGTTGGGCTACCTCATGAGCCATGAGCTGGGCTTCTTCACCCTGGGTATCGCGCTGACGGTGATGGCCTCCCTGTCATTGCTGGTCATTCGTAAACAAACGGCGCCCCCCGTGATCAAGGGCGAGCGGCTGCCCTTCTGGTCGGTGTTTGGCCGGATTGCACCTTACGGGCTGAGTCTGACCCTGGCGTCGATTGGCTACGGCACGATGACTACGTTTATCACCCTGTTTTATGTCAGCCGCGGATGGGAAGGTGCAGCCTGGTGTCTGAGTGTATTCGGTGTGTGCTTCATCGCCGCGCGGCTGTTGTTCATCGGCGCGATCAATCGACTCGGCGGCTTCACCTCGGCCATCCTATGTATGGGCGTCGAAACTCTGGGACTGGTGCTGCTCTGGGTGTCGCCCAACACGACATTCGCCTTGACCGGTGCCGGTCTGACCGGCCTCGGGCTATCGCTGGTTTATCCGGCGCTGGGCGTCGAAGCGATCAAGCAAGTGCCGTCCAGCAGCCGTAGCGCCGGGCTGAGTGCTTACGCCGTGTTCTTTGATCTGGCGCTGGCCATCGCCGGGCCCATCATGGGCGCGATTGCTTTGGGGCTGGGTTATTCGTGGATTTTCTTCTTCGCTTCACTGCTTTCAATTGGCGGGCTGGGCCTGACGGTACTGCTGTCGCGACGCGCGCAGGTCAGGGTTAGCGGGGCATAAAAAAGATGAACTGGAACATCACGCACCAGTCCGATCTACATACCCCGTTTATAGGAGCATCCGCGTGCCCCCTGACCCAGCTGGCGTAAGCGCCGACATCATGGACATGAGTGATATTCCCGATATTCATCGCTTGCGCGTGCTCACGGTGAATACGCACAAAGGCTTCACTGCGCTCAATCGACGTTTCATCCTCCCCGAACTACGCGAAGCCGTGCGCAGCACCAGTGCTGATCTGGTGTTTCTTCAGGAAGTACTGGGTAGCCATGAGCGCCACGCGTCGCGACACGCTGACTGGCCAGAAACGTCACATTACGAGTTCCTCGCTGACAGTATGTGGAGCGACTTCGCTTACGGCCGCAACGCGGTGTACCCCGACGGTCACCACGGTAACGCCATCCTCTCAAAATACCCCATCCTGCAGCATCGCAATCTGGATATTTCCATCACCGGTCCCGAGCGCCGAGGCCTGCTGCACTGCGTGTTGCAAGTGCCCGGCCACGATGAAGTCCATGCGATCTGCGTGCACCTGAGTCTTCTAGAAAGTCATCGGCAATTGCAGCTCGACCTGCTGTGCAAGTTGTTGGATTCCCTGCCCAGTCATGCGCCGGTGATCATCGCGGGGGATTTCAATGATTGGCAACTGCGCGGCAACAAGCGCCTGGCGCGTTGCGAGTATTTGCACGAAGTGTTCGAGCGCCATCACGGCGCGCTGGCAAAATCCTATCCCGCACGCTTCCCGATGCTGCGTCTGGACCGGGTTTACCTGCGCAATGCCAGCAGTCATGAGCCGCGGATTCTAGGTAACAAGCCTTGGACGCACCTCTCTGACCATCTTCCCTTAGCGGTTGAAGTGCATCTGTAACTGCCAACGTCTGAAAATAGGTTGTAGTGCAGCCAGCCCATAACTCTGTGGGAGTCGCCCCGGTGTCCCTGACACCACGCTGTCGCGCAGCAAACACCTACCCTGTAGGAGTGAGCTTGCTCGCGATTCGGCCTGTCAGTCGATGAATATATTGCCTGCACTGGAGCTATCGCGAGCAAGCTCACTCCTACAGTAAAAAGCATTCTAAATCAGATAGTTATATTTTGTTTGATAGGAGCTGGGCTTGCCCGCGATATGGGCAACTAGGTTCACCTGCAACATCGCAGCGTCTGCATCGCGGGCAAGCCCGGCTCCCACAAGTGAAAGCGAGCACCTGCCGAGGCAAAGTTGGCCAACGACGGCATACTTCAGAGGTCGCTATCGCGCAGCCAGCCCATAACCCTGTGGGAGCTGGGCTTGCCCGCGATATGGACGACTCGGTTCAACTGCAAAATCGCAGCGTCTGCATCGCGGGCAAGCCCGGCTCCCACAGGGCTGGATCTCCTGTGAAAGCTGGGCTTGGTCTGGGAGGCATGCCGATGATAAGGGCAGCGCGGTCTTTCAGATTATGCGATTACCCCTCACTCGCCTTAGGCTTGAGAATCAACACCGCCAACGGCGGAAGATTCAGCGAAAGTGACACTGGCTGGCCATGGCTCTTGACCTCGTCCGTGTGCACGCCGCCGCCATTACCCAGGTTCGAACCTGCATACATTTCAGCATCGCTATTGAGCAGCTCAGTCCAGTTGCCGCCGAACGGCACGCCCACGCGATAACCCTCACGCGGTACCGGTGTCAGGTTGGCAACCACCAGCAACGGCTCGCCCTCCTTGCTCCAGCGCATGTACGCAAACACGCTATTGGCAGCGTCATCGCCGATCAACCACTGGAAGCCCATTGGCTCGGTATCACGCTCGTGCAGCGCCTTCTCTTCGCGGTACACACGGTTAAGATCGCTCACCAGCTTTTTCACGCCAATGTGCTCGGCGTACTGCAGCAAGTACCAGTCCAGCTGTTCGTCGTGGTTCCATTCGCGCCACTGACCGAACTCGCAGCCCATGAACAAAAGTTTCTTGCCCGGATGAGTCCACATGAACGTCAGATAAGCGCGCAGGTTGGCGAATTTCTGCCAGCGATCACCCGGCATTTTATCGATCAGCGAATGCTTGCCGTGTACCACTTCATCGTGGGAAATCGGCAGGATGAATTTCTCCGACCAGGCGTACATCAGACCGAAGCTCAGCTCGCCGTGGTGATGGGCGCGATGGATCGGGTCCTGCTGGATGTAATGCAGCGTGTCGTGCATCCAGCCCATGTTCCACTTGTAGGCAAAGCCAAGACCGCCCTGTTGGGTGCTCTGACTGACACCTGGCCATGCGGTGGATTCTTCGGCAATGACCAGCGTACCCGGTGCTTCCAGCGCGACCACGTCATTGAGGTGGCGCAGGAAATCAATAGCTTCGAGGTTTTCACGCCCCCCGAAACGGTTAGGCACCCACTCCCCGGCTTTACGCGAATAATCGCGATACAGCATCGAGGCCACAGCATCCACGCGTAGACCATCGATGTGGTAATGCTTGAGCCAGTGCAGTGCGGACGCCAGCATGAAGCCGTGCACTTCGGTGCGGCCCAGGTTGTAGATCAGCGTGTCCCAGTCCTGATGGAAGCCTTCCTGTGGGTTGGCGTACTCATACAGTGCCGTGCCGTCAAATTGCGCCAGACCGTGGGTGTCGGTAGGAAAGTGTGCAGGCACCCAGTCCAGGATCACACCGATCTCGGCCTGGTGACAGGCATCGACGAACGCAGCGAAATCTTCGGGCGAACCGTAGCGCGACGTCGGGGCAAATTGCGCCAGCAGTTGATAGCCCCACGAACCACCGAACGGATGCTCCATGATCGGCATCAATTCGATATGCGTGAAGCCCAGCTCCTTCACATACGGAATCAGGCGATCTGCCAGCTCACGCCAGTTGTACTGACGCCATTGGCCTTCGTCGTTCTGCTCCATCTGCCAGGAACCGGCGTGCAGCTCGTAGATCGACAACGGCGCGTTGGCGCCGTGACGGTCGCCACGGGATTGCAGCCAGTCGTTGTCGTGCCATTCAAAGTGCAGCGGTGCCGACACTTTGGACGCGGTATCCGGTGGCAGAGTGGTTGCCAACGCCATTGGGTCAGACTTGAGTGGCAGAATCCCGTGAGCGCCCAGAATCTCGAACTTGTAGAGCTCACCCGGTTGCAGTCGGGGAACGAACACTTCCCAGACGCCGGTAGGATGGCGCAAGCGCATTGGGTGACGGCGACCGTCCCAATTGTTGAAGCTGCCGACCACCGAGACGCGTCTGGCGTTAGGTGCCCAAACCGAAAAACGCACCCCTTGAATGCCTTCGGCCGTGGTCACCTGTGCGCCCAGGCAACTGCTCAGATCGCGGTGATTACCCTCGGCAAACAGGTACAAGTCCATCTCGCCCAGCAGCGGGCCAAAGCTGTAAGGGTCTTCAGTGATCTGCTCACCGCCCGCCCAGTTGATCTTCAACAGGTAGGGCTGGACGTCAGGAAAGCGCCCGACAAAAAAGCCCGGCACCTCGCTCATTTCCAGCGCGCCCAGCTCATGCCCGCCTTCACGGGCAAGGACTGTGACGCTCAACGCAGCAGGCAGATAAGCCCGGATGATCTGCCCGTTGGCACCATCGCCATGGGGGCCCAGGATCGAGAAAGGATCACGGTGTTCGGCACGGATCAATGCATCCATGTCTACGGCAGCGGGCATCAGTTGCAGACCCGCACCAGTTTTGTCAGGCGCATTCATCAAGACTCTCCATCAGACAGATTGAGCAGACCACGCAAACCTTGCAACGGCACGGACAACCAGGTCGGGCGGTTTTCAGCTTCGTAGACTACTTCATAAGCGGTTTTTTCCAGAGTGAACAACTCAAGCGCTGCTTTTTCACCCTTGGCGTCTTTCCAGGCATGGGCCAGTCCGGCAGTGGCCGAACCATAACCTTCGATGAAGGCAGCACGGGCCTGGTTCAAATAAGTTTCAGCCACACGGCGGCGCGCCTCAGCGGCCTCCGGCGACGTGTCGACGCTTTGTGCGCTGCGTACGGCCATGGCCGCCGCGTAATCAAAGGAACGCAGCACGCCGCTGACATCCTTGAACGGACTGTATTTGGCACGTCGTTCCTGAACAGAACGCGCCGGCTCACCTTCGAAATCGATCAGGTAAGCGTCGCCTTTGACCACCAATACTTGCCCGAGGTGCAGATCACCGTGAACCCTGATGCGCAGACCGCCCACCGAACGCTTGGCCAACGCTTGCACGTGGGCCAGCACCTTCTTGCGGTTGGTCAGCAAATCACTGACCAGTTGCTGATCCACAGGCTCCAGCGCCGCTTTGTTCTGCTCCAGCAACTTCAGCGCGTGTTCCATTTGAGCAGTGACGCTTTTACCGGAAGCCTGGCTGTCTTTGACACTGGTGACTTCCACAGCAAAGTCCGGGTTGTCGGTGGACGCCGCCAAAACCTGGTGCATCTCACCCAGACGCTTGCCGAGATTGCCCGCGAAATCCTCCAGTTCCAGCAGCGCGTTGTAGTGCTGCTCCTGGCCGGAAATACCGTGGGACATCTCATCGCGAACAGCCCGTTCCAGATTGTTCTGCGTCCATTCCCACGCATCGCCCTGGTTGCTCAGATAACCCTGTGCAATCATCAGCAAGTGATGCTGACCATCGTTGCCGATGCGCACCACGGAGCCCAGCAATGGCGAGATGTATTTGTAACCGGCATGGGTCAGGTAGGCGCCCATCTCCAGCTCCGGATGGATACCCGGGTTGACCCGGCGAATCATTTTCAGCACCAGGCTGCTGCCGACGACCACGGAACTGTTGGACTGCTCGGCCGACAGGTAGCGAACTTCAGATTCACTGCCAAGACCCAGCGGCTTCAGTTGAGAGGTGTGCTCGAAACGCAGCTCCCCTTCACTGCTAGGCAGCACGGTCTGCACTTGCATGCCGTGTACCACCGCACGAATAAAGGTTTCCAGTGTGAATGCATCGGTGACCAAACCCACCTGACGACCTCGACGCACGCGAGCCAGCGCCAACTGCTGAGGCAAGGCGCTGCTGATATCGTCTTCAGCCAGCATGCCAAACGGCAACTGGTAACGTGCGTGATGGTCGCCCGCGGTGACTTCGATTTCGCTCAATAACACCGGATGCGCGGCGTCGCCAAAACGCACCGCATAAGCGATGTGTACTTTGTCGATGGCTTTGTCCTTGGCCGCAAACCAGCGACGCTTGGGCAGGTACTGCGCCAGTGAATTCTGTTCCATCACCGTGCGCAAAGGTTCGTCGAGCAATTCTTCGAGGCGTTTTTTCAGGACCATAGTGGGGAAATCCGGGATGCTTTGCGCAGGTTCCACATGCCAGGAAGGCATCTGGTTTTCTGCAGCCAGCAAGAACCAATAGAAGCCGTAAGGCGGCAACGTCAACAGATAATTCAATTGACCAATGGGCGGAAAGGCACTGCCGCCGAGCATTTCCACGGGCACCGTGCCCGCGTAGGCAGAAAGCTCCAGCTCGGCCGCCTGGGACGCGCTGGACATGTTGGCGACGCACAGAATGATCTCGGTCTTGCCGTCCGCTCCGGTGTACTCACGGGTATAAGCCAGGATGCGTCGGTTACTCGGCGACAGCATTTTCAGCACGCCGCGCCCGAACGCCTTCTGCTGTTTGCGCACTGCCAACATGCGCCGGTTCCAGTTCAGCAGCGAATGCGGATCACTGTTCTGGGTCTCGACGTTGACCGACTGAAAGCCGTACAGCGGGTCCATGATCGGTGGCAGCACCAGGCTCGCCGGATCGGCGCGCGAGAAGCCGCCATTGCGGTCGATGGTCCACTGCATCGGCGTGCGCACCCCGTCCCGGTCACCGAGGTAGATGTTGTCGCCCATGCCAATCTCGTCGCCGTAGTACAACGTCGGCGTACCTGGCATCGACAGCAGCATGCTATTGAGCAGTTCAACGCGGCGGCGATCACGCTGCATCAACGGCGCCAGACGACGACGAATGCCCAGATTGATCCGGGCGCGACGATCCGCGGCGTAGTAATTCCACAGGTAATCACGCTCACGATCGGTGACCATTTCCAGGGTCAATTCATCGTGGTTGCGCAGGAAGATCGCCCACTGGCAGTTGGCCGGAATTTCCGGGGTCTGGCGCAGAATATCTGTAATCGGAAAGCGGTCTTCCTGAGCCAGCGCCATGTACATGCGCGGCATCAACGGGAAGTGAAACGCCATATGACATTCGTCGCCGTTGTCACCCTTGGTGTCGCCAAAATACAGTTGGGTGTCTTCCGGCCACTGGTTGGCCTCTGCCAGGAGCATACGATCCGGATAGTTCGCGTCAATCTCGGCACGAATCTGCTTAAGCACCGTGTGGGTTTCAGGCAGATTTTCGTTGTTGGTGCCATCGCGTTCGATCAGGTACGGAATCGCATCCAGACGCAGGCCATCAATACCCATGTCCAGCCAATAACGCATCACGTCCAGCACTGCTTCCATAACCTGCGGGTTATCGAAGTTCAAATCCGGCTGGTGGGAATAGAAACGGTGCCAGAAATACTGCTCAGCGACCGGATCCCAGGTCCAGTTGGACTTCTCGGTATCGAGAAAAATGATCCGCGTGCCGTCGTACTTGTCGTCCGTATCAGACCAGACATAAAAGTCTCGTGCCTTGGAACCCTTCTTGGCCTTTCGCGCCTTCTGAAACCACGGGTGCTGATCCGAGGTGTGGTTGATTACCAGTTCGGTGATTACCCGCAAGCCGCGTTTATGCGCCTCGGCGATGAATTTCTTCGCGTCAGCCATGGTGCCGTAATCACTGTGCACCCCTTTGTATTCAGCAATGTCATAGCCGTCATCACGCCGCGGCGACGGATAAAACGGCAGCAACCAGATGGTGTTCACGCCCAGTTCGGCGATGTAATCCAGCTTGGAAATAAGCCCTGGAAAGTCACCGATGCCGTCGTTGTTGGAATCGTAAAACGACTTCACATGGACCTGATAGATCACTGCATCTTTGTACCAGAGCGGGTCCTTGATAAAGGCCGCGCTCTTGGGTTTCTTTGCCATGGTCATTCCCTGTTAATTGGACTGGATACGCCAGATGCCGAAAGGCTGGTACGAAGGATCGAGACGCATGAACTGGGTCTTTCCATACCAGGTCCAGCGGTGTCCGGTCATCAAGTCCTCACCGGAAGTGGCCGCATCATCGGGTAAACCCATTTCCCACAGGGGTAATTCGAAATGCGCTTCCTGCGCATTGAATGGATCAAGATTGACGGCAACCAGCACAAAGTTGCTGCCGTCAGCACTGCGTTTGCCGAAGTACAGAATATTGTCATTCCAGGCCGTGTACAGCTTCAGGCCCAGATGGCTTTGCAATGCCGGGTTCTGACGGCGAATGCGATTGAGCTGCGCGATCTCGGCAATGATATTGCCCGGCGCGGTGTAATCCCGAGGGCGCAACTGGTACTTCTCGGAATCCAGATACTCTTCCTTGCCCGGCACTGGCGCCGACTCACACAATTCGAAGCCGGAATACATGCCCCACAGACCCGAACCCATGGTTGCCAACGCAGCGCGGATGAGGAATCCGGCACGCCCGGACTCGTGCAAAAAGTGCGGATTGATATCGGGGGTGTTGACGAAGAAATTCGGCCGGTAGCAATCACGCCAAGGGGCCTGGTTAAGCTCGGTGAAGTACTCCGACAGCTCGGCCTTGGTGTTGCGCCAGGTGAAATAAGTGTAGCTCTGGGAATAACCGACCTTGCCCAACCGAGCCATCATCGCTGGCTTGGTGAAGGCTTCCGCAAGGAACATTACATCCGGATGCTGGCTGCGGACGTCATCAATCATCCACTGCCAGAATGGCAAAGGCTTGGTATGGGGATTGTCGACACGGAAGATTTTCACACCCTCCTCGACCCAGCCCAACACGACATCGCGCAATTCCAGCCACAGGCTCGGAATCGCATCAGGCGCATAGAAATCGACGTTAACGATGTCCTGGTACTTCTTCGGCGGATTCTCCGCGTAGCGGATAGTGCCGTCCGGACGCCAGGTGAACCAGCCCGGATGCTGCTTGAGCCACGGGTGGTCCTGAGAGCACTGAATGGCGAAATCAAGGGCGATTTCCAGACCGTGCTCGGCCGCAGCAGCCACCAGATTGCGGAAATCCTCGCGGCTGCCCAGTTGTGGGTGTATCGCGTCATGGCCGCCGTCTTCACTGCCGATGGCATACGGACTGCCGGGATCATCCGGACCAGCCGTCAGGGAGTTGTTAGGACCTTTACGATGGGAACGACCGATGGGATGAATCGGCGGGAAATACAGCACATCAAAGCCCATGTCCCGAATTGTCGGCAACCGGCTGTGCACATCATTAAAGGTGCCGTGGCGTTCGGGATCATCAGTAATCGAACGCGGGAATAGCTCGTACCAACTGGCAAATTGCGCCAGCTCACGCTCCACCTCCAGCGGGAACTCAATGCTGCGACTGAGGAACGCATGGTTGTCGGCCTGACTCATCAGCGCCGACGTTTCGCTGTTCAACAGCAACGCCACGCGGGCTTCGGGTTCAGCTTTTTCCAGCTCGCCCAAGACACCCAGAATTTGCGCCTTGAGCTCGCCGGAACTACGTTCGGCAGCGTGCTCAAGGTGAATACGGCCTTCAGTCAATTCCAGCTCGATGGAAACGCCCGCGCCAAACTTCTTCTCAAGCTCATAGCGATAACTGGCGAACTGATCGATCCACGCTTCGAGACGGAAAATGTACCGGCTGACGCTGGTCGGCGTGAACTCACCGGTCCAGCTGTCATTGCCCAGTTCCTGCATGGGCGCGCTGTGCCAAGTGTCCTCGGTGACAGAACGCCAACGGATATGTACGGCCATTTTGTCGTGGCCGTCTGCATACACTTTGCTGGTCACTGTCACGGGTTGACCAATAATGCCTTTGACAGCAAACAACCCACCCTCAATAACCGGAGTCGTGTCTTCAATCACGATCCGCGGCAGCTGAAGGGCTTGGGTCAAAGGTAGAGGTCGAGTCGGGTTGGAAACATCACGGGCCAGGGAATCCGGGCCGTACGGCTGATCAGCGGTCACATTCATCGAGCATCACTCCTCACGCCCCACGGGGACGCTCCTGTGCAATCCATGCATTGACGATGGTCAGGCCGCCTTACCGCTGGCTACCTGAGCAAGAATTTTTGAGCGGCCACAGTCAACTGACTGAATCCGGCCTACTGGTTTCCGATCGGTCCTGGACGGGAAAAGTTCAAAGAGGTTTGCAGTCGATGCACACATGCCGTGTGTCAGCTTAGACGCAGATCCGGGCCGCGCCTGTTAATCGCTTGAGCCATCCGTGATTACCTGCGGTCCAAAGAGGCGTGTCCAGAAAATGTCATATTGAAAACGCACTTGCCCCTGTGCATTTGCCAAACGTAGAGGTGACGCCAATGAGCATTCCTGTCCCAGCTGAAACCCCCGATCCGATGATCGATGATCCAGCCTTGCCTGAGCCGCCACCCGATCAGGAGCCGCCCTCGACTCCACCCGAGGTAACGCCAGGCCCTATAGGTGACCCGCCACCGAACGAGCCACCGGCTGTGTTGGGCGAGGACTTCCCTGAATAGATTTGCTTATCAGGGTTTTTCCGAACCGTCCTTTTTGTCTGGATTGTCTTCTGCCGGGTCAATCTTGCCGACGACAATGGGCATCAGGTTCAGGATTCCCAACGCCAGGATGGTACTTAATACCGCTGTAGCCTCACGCCCCATCCCCGCCGCGATTCCGATCGCGGCGGTCATCCACAACCCTGCCGACGTGGTCAGGCCCTTGACCTGATCAGTATGTTGCGCGCGGTCCTTTAGGATCGTTCCGGCACCCAGAAAGCCAATCCCCGCGACGATGCCTTGAATGACCCGGCTAAGCGCGGCGTCATCAGCACCCGCCATGTGCGGAGCCAGGACAAATAAAGCCGCCCCCATGGCCACCAGCATGTGCGTACGTACCCCGGCAGCTTTGCCCTTGTGTTCCCGTTCAAACCCCAGAATCCCGCCCAGCAAGGCCGCGAGCGTGAGGCGAACCGTGATCCGGGTCAACTGTGAGGCATCAGTGATATCGGAGAATTCGGATTGCAGCGTTACCCAGACTTCTTGCCACCATGCGGTCATTGTTGCTCCTTGGAATGTGTAGCGGACATATATCGAATCTGTAGGAGCTGCCGAAGGCTGCGATGCGGTGTATCAGGATAATTGCTTCGCAGCCTTCGGCAGCTCCTGGAGAAGGGCATGTCATGCTTCAGGCGCAAATGTCGGCGCGCTGCTGCACGTTCGTCGCAATAGGGTTCAAGTGCAGAAATGGACAGCAGCACTCTGCAAGAGTGCAGCAGTCACCCGCTATCTGATCCGGTTTTTTATCGTTAAGCTGACGCTGTTCTCCATTCCCTCCGCCGCTCACCCTATGGCTATCCGCCAAGCCGTAGATATGAGCGTCCGACATGATCGAACAGAGCCCGCGAGACGCCATGAAGCGCTACGAGAAGTATGCCGATACTATCGCCGAGCTGATCCGGACTGGCGTTCTGGCCCCCGGGCAGCGAGTGCCGTCGGTACGCTATGCGAGCCAGACCCACGGCATCAGCCCGTCAACCGTGTTCCAGGCCTATTACCTGCTGGAGCGCCGCGGGTTGATCAGTGCCCGGCCCCGCTCCGGTTATTTCGTCAACCCAAAGGCGCTGGATCAGCCCGGCCACAGCTTCAATGAGCCGCTGAAGGACGCTCAAGTGGGCGAGTCCACTGAAGTAGATGTCAGCGAACTGGTCTTCTCGGTGCTCAGCTCTATCAAAGACCCGGACACAGTGCCTTTTGGCTCAGCGTTCCCCAGCCCGATGCTGTTTCCCATGCAGCGCTTGTCGCGATCACTGGCCAGCGCCAGCCGGGACATGGACCCGCGGATGGTGGTCACTGACATGTCTCCGGGCCATCCACAACTGCGGCAGCAGATTGCCCTGCGTTACAGGGTTGGCGGGCTGACACTGCCCATGGAAGAACTGCTGATCACCAACGGCGCACTGGAAGCGCTGAACCTTTGCCTGCAGGCCGTCACTGAGCCGGGTGATCTGGTTGCCATCGAAGCGCCGGCTTTTTACGCCTGCTTGCAAGTGCTGGAGCGCCTCAAACTCAAGGCGGTGGAAATTCCGGTCCATCCTCGGGACGGCATTGACCTGGACATCCTCGCGCAGACACTGCAACGACATCCCATCAAGGCCTGCTGGTGCATGACCAGCTTTCAGAACCCCACCGGCGCGCTGGTACCTCAAGCCCGTAAACAAGCGTTGGTAGAGCTGTTGCGCGAACATCAAGTGCCGCTGATTGAAGACGATGTCTATGCGGAACTGTATTACGGTCCTCACGCGCCCAGACCTGCCAAAGCGTTTGATACGGAAGGTCTGGTGTTGCACTGCGGTTCGTTCGCCAAAAGCCTTGCGCCGGGTTACCGGATCGGTTGGGTGGCGGCCGGGCGCTATGCGCAGAAAATCGAACGCCTGAAGCTGATGACATCGCTCTGCGCATCGATGCCCGCCCAGGCGGCAATTGCGGACTACTTGCAGCACGGCGGTTACGACCGGCATTTGCGCAAATTGCGCTACGCCCTTGAGGATCAGCAACGGGCAATGCTGGGTGCCATTGCGCGCTACTTCCCGGCGCAGACCAGAGTCAGTCGGCCAGAGGGCGGCTACTTCCTGTGGCTGGAGCTGCCAGAGCAAGTCGATTCATTGCAGGTATTCAAGACAGCGCTGGCCCAGGGAATCAGCATCGCGCCGGGCCCGATCTTTTCTCCGACCCGACGTTTTCGTCACTGTATTCGCTTGAACTACGGTGGTGCCTGGAACGACGCGTCGGATAAGGCCATGCAGACCCTGGGACGGATCATTCACTCACTGCTTGCGGACTGAACGGATCAGCGACCGCCGCCCAGATCGATGAATGTGCCGGTTGCATACGAAGCTTTTTCCGACAGCAGCCAGACGATGGCTTCAGCAACTTCTTCGGCGACGCCGCCACGGCCCATGGGAATCCCGGACTCCAGTTTGCTGACCCGGTAGGGATCACCGCTCAGGGCGTGGAAGTCAGTGAAAATATAACCCGGTCGAACGGCGTTGACGCGAATGCCCTCGCCTGCCACTTCACGAGCCAGGCCCGTGGTGAAGGTGTCGAGCGCGCCCTTGGAGGCTGCATAGTCGACGTATTCACCGGGGGAGCCAAGACGCGACGCGACCGAGGAGACATTGACGATGCTGCCGCCTTTACCGCCATGCCGCGGGGACATGCGCAGCAGCGCGTGTTTGCTGCACAGGATCGGACCGACCACATTGGTCATCATCATTTTCAGCAAACGGAATTCGGTCAGTTCTTCGACACGAGAGGCATGGGCCACTGTTGCAGCGTTGTTGACCAGATGGGTCACAGGCCCGAACTCGGCATCGACCCGGGCGAACAGGCGAATGATTTCATCTTCATTGCTGACGTCAGCCTGAACGGCCATCACCGAAGCGCCCATGGCCCGGACCTTCTCACAGGTCGTTTCGGCGGCCTGATGATCGGAGTGGTAGTTGATGCAGATTCGATAGCCTTGTGCTGCGGCAAGCAATGCAGTGGCGGCACCGATACCTCGTGAGCCACCGGTGATGATGAGAACTTTATCCATAAATGTCTCCTGTAGAGGTACGCATGACGCTGATCAAACGAAACTCAGTACTCTGAATTGAAATGCATTTGCCGTGAGAGCTGACACGGCGCTGCATTGAGGCAGCCATTGGCCTGTAGGAGTGAGCTTGCTCGCGATGGCGTCAGTTAAAGCGATAAATTCGTTAACCATGAAATCGAATCGCGAGCAAGCTCACTCCTACAGGGTCCGTGTTTACTTAGCGACAGCGAGGTGTCAGAAATTGCTCGAAGACTACCAGTCAGCCTGCCAGAACGGTAGCGCCTCTTGCCGCATGGATGTCAGCCATGAAGCGTTCGGCAGGTTGTGGATGGCCTAGCAGATAACCCTGCAGTGCATCACAGCCCAGACGCGTCAGGAAACTCTGCTGACGGTCCGTCTCGATCCCTTCGGCAACGATCCGCAGATTCAGCGCCTGCCCTACTGCGACGATGGCCGAGATGATCGCTGCATCGTCACTGTCATGCTCCAGATCACGAACGAAGCCACGATCAATCTTCAGTTCATTGGCAGGCAGTCGCTTGAGATACATCAGGCTCGAATAGCCCGTGCCGAAATCGTCAATGGACAGGTCGACGCCCATTTCCGATAACTTTTGCAATACGCTGATGCTCGCCTCAGTGTCGCTCATGGCCGTGGTTTCGGTGATTTCCAGGGTCAGGTTATTGGCCGGCAAGCGGTGCAGTTCGAGCGCTTTGGCAACGGTTTCCACAAGGCTGGAATGACAGAACTGAAGCGTCGAAAGATTCACCGCGACACGCCAGTGGCCATAACCCATGTCCGCCCAGATACGCATCTGGCGACAGGCTTCGTCCAGTACCCATTCACCGATACTGACAATCAGCCCGGTCTTTTCGGCCAGGCCCATGAAGGCATCGGGCAACAGCAGCCCCTTTTGCGGGTGATTCCAGCGCAACAGCGCTTCGGCCCCCACCGGCTCACCGCTGACAGCATCGAATTTGGGTTGATAGTAAAGACTGAAATGCTTGTACTTGATCGCAACACGCAGTTCCTGCAACAGCTCCAACTGATTGCGCGCGTTGGTATTCATACTCGGATCAAAGAAGCTGTAGCCATTTTTACCCGCTGCCTTGGCGTGGTACATCGCGGCATCGGCGTTCATCAGTAGCTCTTCCTGAGTCTGTCCGCACCCTGGATAAAGCGCGATGCCAATGCTGACGGATATCTGCAACAGTTGATCGGCAATATGAAACGGCTGTGCAATCACATCGACCTGACGTGCAGCGATACAGGGCGCATCATGAATATCCTCCACATCCACCAGCAGAACGAACTCATCGCCACCGATCCGCGCCAGAGTATCCCGACGATGCAGGTTGGCCCGCAAACGCAAACCCACATCCCGCAGCAGTTGATCGCCAACGTGATGACCAAAGGCGTCGTTGACGGGTTTGAAGCCATCCAGATCCATGAACATCAGGGCGAAACCCCCGCCTTTAGCGTCAACGCGCTGCATGGCCTCCTCGATCCGTTCCGCCAGCAACACCCGATTCGGCAACCCCGTCAATGTGTCATGCAAGGCCAGATGCTGCAGTTCACGGTTGACCTGGATCAGAGACTGCGACAGCTCGGCAGTCCTTGCCTCAAGCCTTGCATCGAGTATCGACGTCAGCAAGGTGAAGGTCAGCACCGCGAGACTTCCCACTAATACCAGCGAGAACAGGCCGTTGTAGTGAATGCCGTCAGCGAGTGCGCCGCAGTAGCTGTCCTCGGAAAATCCTGCCGCCGCCATGCCGGTGTAATGCATGCCGACAATGGCCATACCCATCACCACCGCCGCTGCACCACGGGCCAGGCGTACATGGGGCGCCTGTCGGCGCAAGCGAAAGGCAATCCAGAGTGCAGCGGCCGAAGCGGCAACGGCAATAGCCAGTGAGGCCAGCACCGTGGCGGGGTCGTAGGTGATTCCGGGATACATACGAAGCGAGGCCATGCCGGTGTAGTGCATGGCACTGATGCCTGCGCCCATGAACAAAGCCCCCAGGCCCAGCACGGACAGAGGCATCTGCGGCTGGCTGACCAGCCACAGCGCAAACCCCGAAGACAGGACCGCAATCAGCAGTGACAGAGACGTGATGGGCAGATCGAAGGCCAGCTCTATAGGCAGGTCAAAGGCGAGCATGCCAATAAAATGCATGGACCAGATACCAACGCCCATGGAACAGGCACCGCCGGATATCCAGAAGGCAGCGGCCCGGCCTTTCGCGGATGCAATGCGCCCGGCGAGATCAAGTGCGGTGTAGGAAGCGAGGATGGCGACGAAAACTGAAACCAGAACCAACGACGAGGTGTAACTGCCAATCAGCATGGATGACCGCGACCTGGATAAATGAGCGTATCCATGCCCAGTCAAAAACCCGATTCTACCGTTTGTTCAATGGGTTGTGGCGGTCACTCGTCGAAAATATGGCGCATAGCCATCAGCTGGGGTTTTAAAGTAACGGATTTGTTGGAACGAGTGGGCGCATATCCCTTGTGGTAGCCGGGCTTGCCCGCGATGCATGAGACGCAGCTTAGAGACATTCCGCGTTATCGTTTATCGCCGAGATGCCGCCCAGATCAAGCTCTGCCCCCACAGCTTGATCGCATTCGAATTGACACTCTTTGAATAACCAGAGCAAAATCAGTCCCCTCAATCCTTGTCCGCCTGCATATCCAGACCACTCTGCGCATCCCATCCACCGCCCAGTGCAGCGATCAGTTGAACACTGGCAATAAGACGACTTTGCAGCAAGGTCAGCACGCTGCGCTCATTGCTCAGGGCGGTGGCCTGGACGTTGACCACGTCCAGGTAACCAATGAGGCCAGCCTTGTACTGATTGCTGGTCAGGCGCAGAGATTCACGGGCAGCGTCCAGTGCCTCGGCGCGCACGCTGGCTTCGTCTTCATAGACTTTCAGCTGGGTCAGGTAATTTTCCACTTCCTGGAAGCCAGTCAGGACAGTCTGGCGGTACTGCGCCACGGTCTGGTCGTACACCGCTTCGGTGCGGTCCACTTCTGCCGAACGCTGACCGCCATCGAACAGCGTCATCGCCAGCTGTGGGCCCACCGACCAGAAACGATTGGGCAAGGTGATCCAGTTGGAGAATGTACTGCTGCTGTAACCACCACTCATGCTCAGGGTGAGGTCCGGGTAATACGCCGCCTTGGCGATTCCGATGTTGGCGTTGGCCGCCATCACCGAACGCTCGGCTGCGGCGATATCCGGGCGACGCTCAAGCAACTGCGACGGCAACTCCAGAGGAATCGCTGGCAACGCCGGAATAGAGGTGCTGGCCGCCAGATTGAAGTCCGCCGGGGCCTGCCCCATCAGCACGGCAATGGCGTTCTCGAACTGCGCACGCTGCCAGACCAGATCGATCAGATCAGCCTGAGTACTTTTCAGTTGGGTTTGCGCCTGAGCCACAGAATCACGCCCGGAAATACCCGCGCGGTATTGATTCTGGGTCAGTCTCAATGAGCGCTGATAAGCCTCGACAGTGGCCTCCAGTAAACGCTTTTGCTCGTCAATCACCCGCAGTTGCAGGTAGTTCTGCACCAACTCTGATTGCAGGCTCAACCGCATGGCAGCGAGATCGCCAAGACTGGCCTGGGCGCTGGCAGTATCGGCTTCCAGTCCGCGGCGCAACTTGCCCCAGATATCGGCTTCCCAGCTCACGCCCAACTGAGTGTTGTACGTGTCACGAATACCGCTGCTGGAACTGCTCAGGCTCGAACTGCTGCTGCCTGTGCCTTGGCTTGAACGGGTTTTGCCAGCGGAGAAATCGAGAGTCGGGAAGAACGCCCCGCGAGAACTGCGAACCAGCGCCCTGGCCTGACGGTATTGAGCCTCGTACTGGGCGACGGTCTGGTTGGAGCTGTTGAGTTTCTCTACCAGGCCATTGAGTTGCGTGTCGCCGTAAACCTCCCACCAGGCGCCCCGGGCCATCGCATCACTGGGCGCAGCCTGGGTCCAGCCTTCAGCCGCCTTGAACTGCGCAGGCGTCGGCATTTCAGGCTTTTGATAATCCGGGCCGACCGCGCAGGCACTCAATAGCGCAGCACACAACGCCAGACACAGCGTGCGTCCAGGCCGGTGTTTGAAGGATTTGATCTTCTGCTGTGCGGTCATAGCGGAGTTTCCAGAGCGGCATCGGTGCGCACGCCACGCCATTTATTGAAACGATGGCGTAAACGGTCGAGATAGAGGTAAACCACCGGGGTGGTGTAAAGGGTCAGGACCTGGCTGAACACCAGACCGCCGATGATGCACAGACCCAGTGGACGACGCATTTCAGCGCCATCCGCTGTGCTCAACAGCAGCGGCAGAGCCCCGAGTATGGCTGCCATGGTCGTCATCAGAATAGGCCGTAGACGCTGCAGGCAGGCGGCGCGAATCGACGCTTCGGGACTCATGCCACTGTCGCGCTCAAGTTGCAGCGCGAGGTCAATCATCATGATCGCGTTTTTCTTCACGACCCCAATCAGAAGGAACAGGCCCAGCAACGAGATCAGGCTGAATTGCGAACCCAGCACGTAAATGCTCAGCAAGGCCCCTACTCCGGCCGACGGTAGCGTGGACAGAATCGTCAGCGGATGAATGTAGCTTTCGTACAGGATGCCCAGCACCAGATAAACCGCCAGCAAGGCACCGAGAATCATCCACGGCTGGCTTTTCTGGGTCGCGGCGAACGCATCGGCGGTACCGGCCATCTTCGCGATCACATCCGAAGGCAAGCCGACCCCCGCGACGGCGCGCTCAATGGCAACTGTGGCCTGATCGAGGCTATAGCCTTCGGCCAGATCGAATGAGATGTTTTCCGAAGCAAACTGACCGTCATGGGAAACCGTGTCGTCGGCCAGACTGCGCTCATAGCGTGCGATGCTCGACAGCGGCACGCGATTGCCGTCCGCAGTAATCACCTGAACCTGCTCAAGAGTCGCTGGGTCCTGAGCAAATCGGGGATTGACCTCCATTACCACCTTGTACTGGTTGAGGCTGTCGTAAATCGTCGACACCTGACGCTGGCTGTAAGCGTTGTTAAGCACCGCAGTCACCATGTCCATGTCGATGCCCAGACGTTTGGCGGCGTCGCGGTCAACCTGCAACGTGACCTGCTGGGCACCGCGTCCTTCCCGGGCATCGATGGCAGTCAGCTCCGGCAGGGATTTGAGCGCTGCCACCACTTTCGGATACCACTCACGCAACGCATTCAGGTCGCCGCTTTGCAGAATGTATTGATAGGCCGATGTGGTCTGCTCGCGGCCACCGCCCAGTTGCAAGTCCTGATCAGGGGCCAGAAACACCCGCCCGCCCGGCACCTTGGGCATTTCCTTGCGCAAACGTTCTACGACCTGTTCGGCGCTGAGTTTGCGCTCGGATATGGGCTTGAGCCGCACCAGCATGAACGCGTTATTGGTGCCGTTGGTACCACCGATGAAGCCTGTCACCGTGTCTACGGCGGGATCGGTAAGTATCGCATCGCGGAATATTTCCATCTTAGGCTGCATGACCGTGAACGAAAGGCCGTCATCACCCCTTACAAAACCCACCAGTTGCCCGGTGTCCTGAGTCGGCAGGAATGTCTTGGGCACCACCACATACAACGCAACGTTGACTACCACTGTGACCAACAGGCTCAACAGCGTCAGACGTCGATGACGCATCACCCAGCCGAGACTGCGGTCGTAGCCTGCCACCATGCGGTCATTGACCCGGTTGCTCCAGCGTTGCAGCCTGTTCTCGCTGCCCGGCACATGCGGCTTGAGCCAGCGCGCGCACAGCATAGGCGTCAGTGTCAGGGAAACCAGCAACGAGACGATGATCGACGCCGAAAGCGTAATGGAGAACTCGCGGAACAGGCTTTCCACCAGCCCGCCCATGAACAGAATCGAGATGAACACCGCCACCAGCGACACGTTCATGGCCAACAGCGTGAAGCCCACTTCCTTGGCACCGAGGTACGCCGCCTGCATCGGGGCAACGCCTTTATCGATGTGTCGGGAAATGTTTTCCAGGACCACAATGGCGTCATCGACCACCAGCCCGGTGGCCAGAATCAACGCCATCAGCGACAGGTTATTCAGGGAAAAACCGTACAGGTACATGATCGCGAAAGTGCCCACCAGGGACACCGGAACTGCCAGGGTCGGGATCAGCGAAGCCCGGAAGTTGCCGAGAAACAGGTACACCACGAGGATCACCAGAATCACCGCGATCAACAGCGTCATCTCTGCTTCGTGCAGCGTCGCCTTGATGACTGGCGAACGGTCCATCGCCAGCTTGAGCGTGGCGCTGGCGGGCAAGACAGCCTCCAGGGCCGGCAATTGCGCCTTGATCTGCGCCACGGTTTCAATAATGTTCGCCCCCGCCTGCCGGTTGATAACCAGCAGCACCGCAGGTTTTTTGTTGAAGAAGCCTGAGTTGTAGCGGTTCTCCACACCATCGCTGACTTTCGCGACATCCTTGAGCCGCAGCGCTGCGCCATCCTGATAACGAATGATCAGCGACTCATAATCCGAGGCTTTTTCCAGCTGGTCGTTAGCCTGAACCTGCCAGTTATACCGGGAGTTTTCCACTGCCCCTTTCGGACGACGGACGTTGGCGTTGTTGACCGCCGTACGCACCTCATCGAGGGACACGCCATACTGGTCAAGCAACTGCGGCTCAAGTTCGATGCGCACTGCGGGCAATGAGCTGCCGCCGATCTGTACTTCACCCACACCGCTGACCTGAGACAGGCTTTGGGAAAGGATGGTGGACGCCAGGTCATACAGCTCGCCCTTCTCCAGCACCTCGGACGTCAGCGACAGGACCATGATCGGCGCCTGGGACGGGTTTACCTTTTTGTAGGTGGGCATGCTGCGCATACCGCTGGGCAGCAGGTTTCGCGAGGCATTGATCGCCGCCTGCACTTCCCGCGCCGCGCCGTTGATGTCGCGGTCCAGGTCAAATTGCAGGATCACCCGCGTGGAGCCCTGGCTCGAACGACTGCTCATGGTGTTAATACCGGCAATCGATCCCAGCGAACGCTCCAGCGGCGTCGCGACACTGGATGCCATGATCTCGGGGCTGGCACCCGGCAAACTGGCGGACACCACGATGACCGGGAAATCCATGTTTGGCAGCGGTGCGACGGGCAGCAAGCCGAAACTGACGCCGCCCAACAGCATGATCGCCAGGCTCAGCAGCATGGTTGCTACCGGCCTGCGTATGAAAGGACCGGACAGGTTCATGCGTCGGCCTGCTCCAGACGCGCATCAGCGTCCGGTTTCCGGCCCCAGCGGCGGCCCATACGATCGAAGTACAGGTAAATCACCGGTGTCGTAAACAAGGTCAACACCTGGCTCAACATCAAGCCGCCGACCATCACAAGCCCCAACGGTTGACGCAGTTCAGCGCCAGAGCCGCTGGCCAGCATCAGCGGCACAGCGCCGAACAACGCCGCCATTGTCGTCATCAGAATCGGCCGGAAGCGCAGCAAAGCCGCCTCATAAATGGCTGTTTCAGGATCCACACCCCGGTTGCGCTCTGCATCGAGGGCGAAGTCGATCATCATGATGGCGTTTTTCTTGACGATACCGATCAACAGGATGATGCCGATAATCGCAATCATGCCCAGATCGTTGCCACTGATCAGCAACGCCAGCAAGGCCCCCACCGCCGCTGACGGCAATGTTGAAAGAATGGTGATCGGATGGATGTAGCTCTCGTAGAGCACGCCCAGCACGATATACATGGTCACGACAGCCGCGAGGATCAGCAGCAAGGTGCTGGACAACGAAGCCTGGAAGGCTTGCGCTGCCCCCTGAAACTCGGTCTGTACGCCAATGGGCATGCCAATGTCTTTCTCGACCTGCTGAATGATCTCCACCGCTGACCCCAGTGCAACATTCGGCGCCAGGTTGAAAGACATCATGACTGCCGGGAACTGCCCCAGATGTGTTATCGCCAGTTGCGCCTGACGTTGTTCCACATGGGCCAGACTCGACAGTTTGACCTGTGCACCGTCGGTGGTCTTGACGTGAATCTGCTCTAGCGCCTGAGGCCCCAATTCGCTGGCAGATGCGGCCTGCAACACCACCCGATACTGACTGGCCTGAGTGTAGATCGTCGAAATCTGCCGTTGACCAAACGCGTCATACAACGCATCGGTGATGTTTGCCACCGTCACGCCGACACGACTCGCCGCATCACGGTCGATTGCCAGATAGACCTGTAAACCCTTGTCCTGCAAATCGCTGGCAACATCCGTCAGTTCCGGACGCTTGCTCAGCGCATCCACCAGCCGACCGCTCCACAGACTCAGTAATTCGGCGTCCGGGGAGGACATGCTGAACTGATACTGGGTACGGCTGACCCGGTCCTCAATGGTCAGGTCCTGAACAGGCTGCAGGAACAGACGTATGCCGGACAGCTTGTCCAGTTGCGGCTGCAAGCGCTGGATGATCTCGGTTGCGGTGACATCCCGATCGCCGTGGGACTTCAGGTTAATCAGCAGACGCCCGCTGTTCAGAGTCGCGTTATCGCCATCCACACCGATGTAGGACGAAAGACTGGTCACGTCGGGATCTTGCAGAATGATTTTCGCCAGTGACTGCTGTCGCTCGCTCATGGCGGCGAAGGAAATCGATTGCGGTGCCTCGGAAATCCCCTGAATCACGCCGGTGTCCTGCACCGGGAAGAAGCCCTTGGGCACCACCATGTAAAGGAAGACGGTCAATGCCAGCGTGGCAATCGCCACCAGCAACGTCAGCGGCTGATGCTTGAGCACCCAGCGCAACTTGTTGCCGTACGCTTCAACCAGCCAGTCCAGCCAGGCACCGCTAGCGCGGTAGAAGCGGCTTTGCTCTTCTTCCCTGGGTTCACGCTTGAGCAACCGGGCGCACATCATGGGCGTCAGGGTCAGCGACACAACCAGCGATATAAGAATCGCCACCGCCAGGGTGATCGCAAACTCGCGGAACAACCGCCCTACTACGTCAGCCATGAACAGCAGCGGAATCAATACGGCAATCAGGGAGATCGTCAGCGACACCAGCGTAAAGCCAATCTGCTTCGCGCCCTTGAGCGCCGCCTGCATCGGTGATTCACCCTCTTCGATATGTCGTGAGATGTTTTCCAGCATAACGATGGCATCGTCGACCACGAAACCGGTGGCAATCGTCATGGCCATCAATGTCAGGTTGTTGACCGAAAAACCCGCCAGGTACATCACCCCGAAGGTGCCCACCAGAGACAGCGGTACTGCAATCGACGGAATAATCGTGGCGCTGAATCGACGCAGAAACAGGAAAGTCACCAATACCACCAACACGATGGCAATAAGCAATTCGTGTTGCACGTCTTTGACCGAGGCCCGGATCGTCTGGGTCCGGTCCGTCAGAACCACAACATCCAGCCCCGCAGGCAAGTTATCGGTGATGCTCGGCAGCAACGCCTTGATGCGATCCACAACCTCGATAACGTTGGCACCCGGCTGACGCTGGATGTTGAGGAGCACCGCCTGATTCTCGTTGGCCCAGGCCGCAAGACGCTCGTTCTCGGCACCATCGACGATTTCCGCTACATCCTTGAGACGCAGTGGCGCGCCGTTGCTGTAGGCCAGAATCAGATTGGCGTATTCCTCAGGGGATTTGAGCTGGTCGTTGGCGTCGAGCATCGACACCCGGGTCGGACCGTCGAAGTTACCCTTGGGCTGATTGACGTTGGACGCACCAATCAAGGTACGCACATCCTCAAGGTTCAGGCCGTTGGCGGCCAGTGCCTCGGGATTGACCTTTATCCGTACCGCCTGACGCTGGCCACCGGCGATGCTGACCATGCCGACGCCACTGATCTGGGAAATCTTTTGCGCCATGCGCGTGTCGACCAGATCGTTGAGTTTGGGCAACAACATGGTCTTGGACGTAATAGCCAGGGTCAGGACCGGGGTGTCTGCCGGGTTGACCTTGTTATAAACCGGAGGCGCCGGCAAATCAGTGGGCAGAAGATTGGTCGCGGCGTTGATCGCGGCCTGTACCGACTGCTCGGCCACGTCCATATTCAGGTCGAGACTGAATCGCAAGGTAATCACCGATGCACCACCGGAACTGGTGGACGCCATCTGACTCAGCCCCGGCATTTGCCCGAACTGGCGCTCAAGAGGCGCCGTGACGGCGCTGGTCATCACTTGCGGACTGGCGCCCGGGTACAAGGTCATGACCCGGATGGTCGGGTAATCGACTTGCGGCAGTGCAGATACCGGCAGCAACTTGTAGGCGATCAAACCGGCCAGAACGATGGCGAGCATGCTCAGGGTCGTTGCGACCGGCCGCAGGATGAACAGTCTGGAGATGTTCATGCGCGAGTGCTTTCCGCCTTGCCAACCGACGCCGACTCATCAGTGCTCTTGCCCGGCTTACCCTGTAGCTGCTGACCCGGGGTCGTCGGGACATCCTTGCTGTCGCTGACCACTTCTACCGTAGCGCCATCCCGCAGACGATCAGTGCCTTCCAGCACGACACGATCCCCGGCAGACAGCCCTTCGCTGACCACAGTCATTTGCTCGTTGTTGGCGCCAGTCTTGAGTGCGCGGATCTTGACCTTGTTGTCGCCATCCATCGCGTACACAAAGGTGCCGTTGGTACCGAACTGAATCGCGGCGGTAGGCACCAATACAGCCTGCTTGAGGGTATCGGCCAACAGATGCACATTGACGAACTGGTTAGGGAACAGCACTTCGTTCTGGTTCTCGAAGCGGGCCTTGAACTTCAGCGTTCCGGTGGCCACATCGATCTGGTTGTCGAGACTCGCCAGCACACCTTGGGCCTGCTGTTTCAAGTCACCACGATCCCAGGCCTCCACGGGCAACTTGTCGCCACTGCGGTAGCGGGTAATCACATTGGCCAGGTCTTTCTCGGGCAGTGTGAAAGCAACGGTGATGGGCTTGGTCTGGGTGATGATCACCAGCGCCATGGTGTCATTGGCCGCCACCAGATTCCCGACGTCCAGCTGCTTGAGGCCGATACGTCCGGCAATCGGGGCACGAATGCGAGTGAATTCAAGATTGAGTTTGGCGTCACCTACCGCTGCCTGATTGGTCTTGATCGTGCCCTGATACTGATTGACCAGCGATTCGGCGGTATCCAGCGTCTGCTTGGCAATACTGTCTTCGGCATACAGATCGCGATAGCGCTGCACGTCCAGTTGGGCGTTTTTCAGCAGAGCCTGATTGGTCGCCAGCGTACCTTCCGCCTGCTGCAGGGCGATCTGATAACTGCGTGGATCAATCTCGGCCAGCAAGTCCCCGGCCTTGACCATTTGCCCTTCCTGAAAGTTGATCTTGACCAGTTCGCCCGCCACCCGGCTGCGCACATTGATGGTGTTCATCGCGGTCACGGTGCCCAAGGCCTTGTAGTAAATCGGGAAATCGCCCAGCACTGCCGGAGCCACCCGAACCGGCACGGGAATAGTAGAACCACCAAAGCCAGGACGCGCCACGCCACTTTCGGCCGTACTGCCTGATTTGCGGTGCGCGCCGTCTTTGCCCGGCGCAGATGCAGGCCACAACCACCAGCACAAGCCGACGATAATCAACAGGACCAACAGGCTGATGAGCCAGCGACGGGGACTACGGGGGCCAGACGATTGCATGAATAAATCAACCATTGCGGATGGGGCTTTTCAGGAGGCTGAACAATAAGCACAGATGCGTGACAAGCAAAGCGCCTTTACCGGCAATTTACTTTGTCCTTACTTTTGTTAAACAGCTGAAGCGTAAACGAAAACGGCCTGAACATATTCAGGCCGTCCAGGTATTGCCAGGTGTTACTTCAATACGGCCAATGCTGCGTCGTAGTCGGGTTCCTGGCCGATTTCCGGGACCAGTTCGCTGTGCAGCACTTTATCGTTCTCATCCAGTACGACGACAGCGCGAGTGGTCAGACCAACCATCGGACCATCAGCAATGGCAACACCGTAGTTTTCCATGAACTCGCCGCCACGCAGGGTGGAGAGATTCTTCACGTTTTCCAGACCTTCCGCACCGCAAAAGCGCGCCTGTGCGAACGGCAAGTCGGCAGAAATACACAGCACGACGGTGTTAGTCAGGTCATTGGCCTGGGCGTTGAACTTGCGAACGGAAGTTGCGCAGGTAGGTGTGTCGACGCTTGGGAAGATGTTCAGCACTTTGCGCTTGCCAGCAAAGTCAGCCAGGGTCACGTCAGCCAGATCACCGCCGACCAGCGAAAAGGCCGGGGCTGCAGCGCCGACTTTTGGCAGTTCGCCATTGATTTGGACAGGGTTGCCTCTGCGAGTCACTTGAGCCATGAACTGAGTCCTTTTTCCACGGGTTGATTAGACGGAGAAGTTAACCATGAAAGTGTTGATCGACCTAGAGTGCAGGTGGTTGTTAATAAAATCGCGTTACTGCTCTGGAACGCGTGCGCCTGCGGGAGCACCCCAATTCCAGCAGATACATGGGTTTTGTCAAAAATCCCGTTTGTAAAAAATATCCAGCGAACTGGCCAGACCACTTGCAGCTTCCAGGTAGACCTTTTTGCTCAACATGTAGCGCAGGGCAATGGTATTCGCTGGTTCGAACACCCCGACGCCATAGCGCAAACTAAGTTTGTCGGTAATTTTACCGCTGGCGACGACGTTGGTTTTTTCCCCCGAGCCCGAGGTGTCCAGTTCAAAGTCACGAATACCCAAATCCTTGGCCAGCTTGCCAGTGGTTGACTCACTGCCCGCCAGCCCTAGCGCCAAGGCAGCCTGGGCCATCATGTTGCTGTCTTCGCCCGTGTTGTTCAGCGGCCTTCCCAGCACCAGATAGGACAGCGCCTGCTCCTGACTCATGGCGGGCTCGGAGAATACGGTAGTGGTCGGTTGCTCGGCACTGCCCGACAACCGGATGCCCGCGACAACATCATCTGTTTGCCGAATCGCCTCCACATCCAGATACGGTTGATCGATTGGCCCGGCAAACAACAGCCGTGCCTTGCGAATCGTCAATCGCTGCCCATAGGCGCGATAGCGGCCATTGTTGAGGTTGAGTTCGCCCCGAGTGTCCAGGTTGTCACCAATGTGCACCCGGCCCGCAAGGTCGGCGGTCAACCCGAAGCCTGTAAAGCTCAGCTTTTCCTGCCCGACCTGAACGTCGATGTCCATGGCCATCGCCAGTGGCGGCTCGCCCTCCTCCGTTTGCTGCCCAACGATCACGGTGTCGCCTGACAACTTGACTGTGGACGGCGGCAGCTCACGAACAGTTATCGTGCCTTGGGGAATCAATACTTTGCCGGAGATGCCCAGACGACCGCCCTGCATCGAGATTTTCAGGTCAGGTGCAGCTTCGAGTCTGGCATAAGGTTCAACCATGATTGGGAGACGCGAACCTTTGACGCTCAGATCGACCGCCAACGCCTGACTCCAGCCAATCTGCCCGGCCAGGCGCCCTACCCCGGTATCGCCGCTTTTCCAGATGCCGTCGAGCTGAACGTTTTCTCCGGCGATCAACGCCTGAATCTGCAAATCCTGCACGCTCATCGGCAACTCTGGCCCGGATACCTCGCCACCACTGAGGTTTACGCTGCCGTTCACTTGCGGCGCAAGAAGACCACCAGACAAACGTCCGCTGCCATTCAGTCGCCCATTGAGTTTCTGCACCATGGGCAGGAACGGGCGGGCAATGGACAGATCAAGCCCGCTCAGGTTGAAATCGCCGCTCAAGGTCTTGTTCTGCGCCAGCGGATCAATGCGGGCGTTTACCTGCAACGTCCCAAGCTTTCCACCACGGAAATCCAGGCGACTGTCGATGAGTTTCGGGGTCAGTTTGCTGGTCAGAACCAGACTCTCGTAAGGGAAGTCCAGCCATTGTTCCTTCTCTTTGATGCGCAGCGCTCCACCGCTGGTATTCACCGTAATTTGGCCGTTAGGGCCGGCGGCAGGCACATCGAGTTGGACGTCAGCATTAAGCGCGCCTTTCCAGGCAAAATCCTTTGGAAGCCACTGAGCCAGACTGTCGAGAGGAAAATTCTTCAAGTGGTAACGCAGACGCGGTTCGGGCATCAGGCGCTGATCTTCACCACACAGACTGGCCGCGCCGGAGAGCCAGCAATGTGCACCAAAGTTCACCTTGCCGTCAGCCAGACGCTCCAGCCTGGCCGGCTGCTGCAATTGCCAGCGTTGCCCCCCCGTCTGCACATCGCCACTGGACAGCCTTCCGCGCCAGTTGCCCTTGTCGAGGTTGCCGTCCAGACCCAGCGCCAGTTTTAGCAGTGGTCCCTGCAAGTCGAGCTTCATCTGCTGGCGTTTGATATCGCCCTGAGCATCAACAATAAGAGTGCCCAGCTGCTTGTCGCCGACTTGAATACCATTGCCTTTGATATCGACATTGGCGCGCTGGGCGTTATCGAGTCTGGCGTTCACGTTCAGCGTTTTCAGCTGATTGCCCTGAAAGGCCAATTGCGAGCCTTGCATGCCCAACTGGCCTTGGGGCGCGTTCAACGTTCCGGCCACATCAAGGCGGCCTTTGACATGCCCTTGCAGCCCTGGCCATAGCTGCCCCAGCCGCGGCAGGTTGATATCCAGTTGACCCAGCAGACGCTGCTGCAGGCTGCCATTGCCTTGAACCCGGTTATCCCCGAGGCGCACTTCAAGCGCACCGACATTCCACTTGTCACCCGCACCATCGGCTTTGACCTGCAAAGCCGCAGGCTGACCACGCAGACGGCCCTTGAGGTCCAGATCCGCGCTCAGGCTCAGCTGCTCGTTTCTGATCTGCCCTTTGCTGCGCAGCGGTCCGGCCAGCGTGCCCGGCATTTGCGCGACCCAATAGGCAGGGTCAATGGCGCTCAGGTCCAGTGCAGTATCCCAGCCGATGCCATCGGCAAATTGCAGGTTCAGGTGCCCTGTGGCCTTACCCTGCCCGGCAACCATTTCCAACTGCGGCAGGAAGATCTGAGTCAAATCACCACTGAATGGACTCACAAGACTGAACGCACCTGCCGGACCGTCAAGATTGGCGTTGAAATTCCCCAGATATTTACCGTCGGTGTAGGACACTTCCCCAGTGAATTTGCGCAAGGCCACCTGTGGTTCTTCGATCAGTGGATACAAGCGGTGCCAGGGGAAATCAAGCCAGTCGAGCTTCGCATCGGCACGAAACTCATGTTCCCAGTTCAACGCCCCTTTGAGACTCAAGTGCTGCTCGGCACTGGCATTCAGATCAAGAGCCTCGATCACTGCACCCTTGGCATCAACGCGCCCGTTGAGTGCCAGAGCCACAGGACCTTGCTCGGCAGGCAGACTGGCCGAGCCCTGTAGCTCATAACCGTTTTGAAGATCGCCCTTCGCATCCAGTAGTAACTGATTGAGTTGCAGGGTATCCGGCAATGAGCCGGTCGCTTTGAACGGTTCGGCACTGATCCTTAACTGTGCGGGCAGGTTCTCCGCCAGCGGTTGCAGTTCGCCGTCCAGCAAGCCCTGCAGATAGCCACTGCTGATGCCCTTGAGCTGCAGGGTTTTGAGCAGATCACCCTGGATATCCAGATTGAGTGTCCAGGCGCGACCGTCGACGTCAGGTAGTTTCACTAAACCGGTGGCGGACAAAGGCCACTCCCCGGACGGCTGAATCAGGCCAGCCAGATCCAGCACCAGATCATCCCGACGCGCATGAACGTTATCCAGACGCAAACCTTCTGCGGTCCAGTGCGCGGCCAGTTTCAGGTCGGCGACCTGCTCGTTGCCATCCAGTGACACACTGCCGATACGCACATCGCCCAGACGGATCGCCAAAGGCAGCTTCAGATCGGGCAACTGCAAAGGTTCGCTTTGCGCTGCATCGTTAGCCGGGGCCAGTTGCAGGCGAACCTGATCAGCGTGAAGCTGCTCGATACACAGGGTCATTTTCAGCAGGCACCCAGGCGACCAGTCCAACACCGGTTTGTCTATTTCGACTCGAGTGGCCTCTTGTTGCCAAATCAAGTGATCAGCCTGCCATTGCCCGCCCAGGCGGCCATTGAAGTTTTGCAGCTGCAAACCCGGTACGCGTGCCAACACCCATCGGCTACCCGTCTCAGTGCCCAGTAGCCCCCACAGACTGACAAACACCAGCAGCACAATGGCGACCAGTGCCAACCCAAGAGCCTTCAGCGAACGTCGCCAGTTGAACGGCTTCATAGCTCAGGCCCCATGGAAAAGTGCAGCCGAATGCCGCCGTCATCGTCCAGTGCATGAGCCAGATCCAGGCGCAACGGGCCTACCGGTGAAACCCAGCGCACGCCAATGCCGACGCCAGTCTTGAGGCTCGGCAATTCCAGCGTATCGAAAGAGTTGCCTTGATCGACGAAGGTCGCTACTCGCCATTTTTCAGCGATGGAGTATTGGTATTCGACACTGCCCGCCACCATGTAACGTCCGCCAATACGGTCACCGTCGGAGTTTTCCGGTGAAAGCGTCTGATAGTCATAACCGCGAACGCTTTGGTCACCACCCGCGAAGAAGCGAAGAGACGGCGGGATCGATTTATAGCCATTGGTGGCGTTGCCGCCGAACTGCACGCGGGCGAGAAAGCGGTGATTGTCCCAAAGCGTGGTCAGGCCCTTCAGCAACACATTGCCATGCAGCAGGTTCGAATCGGACATCAGCCCTTCCTTGGCGACTTGAGCATCGAACTGCAGGCGGTAGCCATTATGCGGATCGATACGATTGTCGCTTCGCAGATAGGAATAGCTGACGCCCGGCATCAGCAGCGTGCTGAGGCCCGAATCATTGCCCAGTCGATACTCCTCGCGCTGCCACTTCAATGAGACAACCCGCTCCCAGCCGCTGGGTAATTTGCTGTGCCATTCCGGGCCAACCGTGAGCAGCTTGCTCAGCGTGTCAGTCCCGGCGATCTCCTCGTATTGATACCCACCTGCAAAGCGCAGCTTGTCAGTCAGCGGCGGGTCCAGCGGGATGTCATACCAAAGGCCGACGTTCTGACGCGGTGCAGACAATTCACTTTCGATGCCGTAGCTGTGGCCTTGGGGATTGACCCAGTGCCGGGTCCAGTTGGCCTTGCCCCGCGGTCCGACGTCCGTTGAATAACCCAGCCCGAGGCCCATGGTGCGAGGTTTACGTGTCTCCAGCTGGACAGTGACAGGAATCTCTTGCCCCACAGCGGCGGTCGGCGCCGCATCCACACGCACGCCCTCGAAATAGCCACTGGTTTGCATCGCCTGATTCAGTTCGGCAATCAGTTCGGAATCGTAAGGCGTGTTTTCCTTGAACGGCACCATGCGCTTCAGCAAGTCGTCATCAAAAGGCGCGTCGCCACTGAAGCTGACTTTGCCCAGCGAATAGCGTGGACCGCTGTCGTAAACCAGATCGATGTCGGCAATACCGGCAGCAGGATCGACCGAGAGACGCTGCTGGATGAACCGACCGGAGAAGAAACCATAGCGAGATGCCTGATTCAGGATCAGGCGCTTGGCGTCTTCGTAATGACCATGATTCAGCACCGCACCACTTTTCAGCGCATCGCCTTCGGGGACCCGAAATGCCTTGAGTGAAGCGGCCTCGCCTTCAATGCGTACCGTGACGTTGCGCAGATGAATGGGCTCACCCGGCTGAACCCTGATAACCAGGTGTGGCTGATTGTCTTTACCGGTCTTTACTTCACTGGTGATTTTCGCCTGGTAATAACCCAGCGCCTGCGCTGCGCGCTGCGCCTGCTCTTCGGCACCGATGCTGAAATGCTGCAGGCTGTCAGCATCACGCTCGCCGGGACTGCCCACATAGCCTTCGATGTTGGCTTTGAGCGCGGAATTGGCAGGCGTGACCTTTACATCCAGCTGTCCTTCGGCGAACGCCGTGACGCTGGATACACCAAGAATCAAACCGCTGGTAAACATTGCAAGAAACTTCATGGCGCGAATGCTAACACGGGCAACGGCTATCACTGGAACACGCCAAGCAGTTGAAATTTCATGCCTTTATGCCGTGGCTTGCAGTGAAACCTGCGGATTTGGGTGGAAAAATACGTGTTCGCGGACGGGTCCTACAGCCACTTCACCGATTTCCTCGTAACCCTGTCGCTTAAAGAACTCAAGATATCGCGCATTTCCCGTATCGAGGACGATGCCCTGGGAGTTTTCATCTTCGGCGCACCAATTATGTACAGCCTGCAACAGTTGCTCACCAAGCTGTTCACTTTGAAATTCTGGATGAATTCCGAGCAGAGGTAATACATGCACGGACTCTGAAGGCAGACACGCCAAGACTGCGTTGTAGTATTCCAGGTAACGGCGCGTGCAGTTGAAGCCGGCGCTGAGCACCATGCGCAGGCGCCACGCCCAGCTTTCGGTAATACCTAGGCGTCGCTGCGGAGGTGCGATCAGCGCTGCACCGACCAGTCGGTCATTGATGAACAGGCCGATCGCGGGCAGTTGCTGAAGAAAGTGCTGTTTGACCAATGCTTTGACTGTGGCGCGTACGCGTTGGTCAAAGCCGCTGCGTTGAGCGTTGAGCAGGTAGGCGAAACTCGGTTCGTGGCGATAGGCTTCGTAAAGCAGAGAGCGGGTTTCCCTCGAGTAACCGCTGTCGAGCTGACGCACTTCAGCCACGATGGCAGACGATTCTGGCATGGAACAACCTCTCATTAACGGCGCAGCTCGGACGGCAGCGCTCCATTGCTATAAGGGTTCGAGTCATGGCTCGCAGCCACAGTTCCAATATCCTTTTGGGATGCTATTTGGGCTTAGTTGGACGTGCGTTTTTATTGCTTGATTCTTGTGTACATATCCGTTTCTGCGGTGAGGGCTGATATTGGCTGCGCTTTTACAGCGCCTCACTTTTGAAAGGAGCCCAAAAGTAAGCAAAAGGCTCTTGCCGGTATGACTCACCCACATGGGTTACAAATCAGTTCACGCACATAGGTAACAGTTTTTAACTGGCAGGGTCGATTTCGCGAGGATCTGACCATGCCCT
>NZ_JAGTPI010000050.1:0-45337 GCF_021147825.1 Pseudomonas quasicaspiana | reverse complement strand
TGTGGGAGCTGGGCTTGCCCGCGATAAGAGCGACTCGGTTCACCTGCAACACCGCAGCGTCTGCATCGCGGGCAAGCCCGGCTCCCACAGGAGAAAGTGATCGCCTAGCAAAGCAACGCTAGCCCGCGACGGCTTGCTTCAGAGGACGCTATCGCGCAGCCAGCTCCCACAAGGGTTTTGCGGCAGTTCCGCCTTACCTGCTATGCACCAACTCCCCAGCCGAATAGGTCTCCTGCACCGTCCGGTCATCCCCCAGTGTCATCAGCACAAACAATATCTCGGCAATGTCTCTGGCTTGTTTCAAGCGATAGGACAGCAGCGGCGTGGCGTGATAATCCAGCACCAGAAAATCAGCTTCATTACCCACCTGCAGACTGCCAATGCGGTCATCGAGGCGCAACGCCCGCGCGCCGCCCAACGTAGCCAGGTAGAGCGATTTGAAAGGGCTCAGTTTTGCACCCTGCATCTGCATGACTTTGTAGGCTTCGTTGAGAGTCTGCAGGATCGAGAAGCTGGTGCCGCCGCCCACGTCAGTGCCGACGCCGACGTTGACCCTGTGCTTTTCAGCCATGGGCAGGTTGAACAGGCCACTGCCCAGAAACAGGTTCGACGTCGGGCAGAAGGCGATGGCTGAACCGGTCTCGGCAAGGCGTGCACATTCGCTGTCGCAGAGGTGTACGCCGTGGGCAAATACCGAGCGCTCGCCCAGCAGTTTGAAATGGTCATACACGTCCAGGTAACCGCTGCGCTCCGGGAATAGCGCTTTTACCCATTGCACTTCTTCAACGTTCTCGCTGATGTGAGTCTGCATGTACACGTCGGGATACTCGGCGAGCAGTTGCCCAGCCAGCGTCAGTTGCTCCGGGGTGCTGGTCGGCGCAAAACGCGGCGTGACCGCGTAGTGCAAACGGCCTTTGCCGTGCCAGCGTTCGATCAGCGCCTTGCTATCGGCGTAGCCCGACTCTGCCGTATCGGTGAGGTAGTCCGGAGCATTCCGATCCATCATCACCTTGCCTGCGATCATCCGCAGGTTGAGCTTTTCTGCCGCTTGAAAGAACGCCTCCACCGACTCTTTGTGCACGCTGCCAAACACCAGCGCAGTGGTGGTGCCGTTGCGCAGCAGTTCCTTGAGGAAAATGTCCGCGACCTCGGCGGCATGCGCCGGATCAGCGAACTGTTTTTCGCACGGGAAGGTGTAAGTGTTGAGCCAGTCCAGCAGGCGCTCGCCGTAGGAGCCGACCATGCCGGTCTGCGGCAAATGGATGTGGGTGTCGATGAAGCCAGGCGTGATCAATGCGTCCTTGTACTCGGTCACTTCGACATCGTGACCCAGTGTATTCAGCAGTTCGGTTGCGTGGCCAAGGACTACAATCTTGCCGTTTTCTACCAGCATCAGACCATCAGCGAAGTACTGATAAGAGGCCTCAATGCCGACTTCGGCCGGGTCGCCAACGCTGTGCAGAATGGCAGCGCGGTAGGCTTTTTTACTTGGGTTCATATAGGTCCTGTCAAACAAAACGCAACGATCTAAATTGGAATACTTTTCTGTAGGAGCGCACGAGCACCGCGAGGCCGCGATGACGGTGTATCAGACAGAGCGCTATCGCTGCCTCGCGGTGCTCGTGAGCTCCTACAGGAGACATGTTTGTTACACCTGACTGCGGCGTGACACCGGCAGGAGTTTGGCAACAGGCTCGGCGCTGGCGCTGTGCTGCCCGAAATTGACGTTGTAGGTGGCGATGACTTCGGCTGCAATCGACACCGCGATCTCGATAGGCAGCTTGCCTTTGACTTCGCTCAGCCCCATCGGACAGCGCATGCGCTGCAACAGTGCCGAATCAAAACCGCGATCACGTAACCGGTGCTCGAATTTGACCCGCTTGGTCTTCGAGCCAATCAAACCGAAGTAGGCAAAGTCGCCGCGCTTGAGAATTGCGGCGGTCAGTTCCAGGTCCAGTTGATGGTTGTGGGTCATGACAATGCAGTAACTGCCTTTGGGCAACTCATCAATTTCATCCAGCGGATCTTCAGCGACGATCTTGCGAACGCCGGTGGGGATCTGCGCTGGAAATTCCTGCTCACGGGAATCGATCCAGCGCACCCGGCAAGGCAGGCTGGCCAGCAAGGGTACCAACGCCCGGCCTACGTGACCGGCGCCAAACACCGCGATCTGTGCCTGGGGCTGGCCCATGGGCTCGAACAGCAGCACATTCACGCCACCGCAACACTGGCCCAGGCTTGCGCCGAGACTGAAACGCTCCAGTCGAGTGTTCTGGCTGCCGCTTACAAGCATTTCCCGGGCGATTTCCATGGCCTTGTATTCCAGATGCCCGCCACCAATGGTGTCGAAGATACGCTCGGCGCTGACCACCATCTTCGAACCGGCATTGCGTGGCGTCGAACCGCGCTCTTCGATGATGGTGACCAAGACGCAGGCTTCACCCTGGGTTTGCAAGTCGGCGAGGGCGCTGATCCAGTTATTCATGGTTTTACCTCCGGGCTTGACACCGGTGTCGAACTTATCGCGAGCAAGCTCGGCTCCAACAGGGGAATACGGTCCCCTGTGGGAGCCGAGCTTGCTCGCGATTGAGGCGACTCGGTCTTACGCATCTGCTCACACCCCCATAACACCCGCTCCGGCGTCGCAGGCGCGTCGATACTGGGTTGATGGCGATAGTCGCCCAGGCTCGCCACCGCATCCTTGATTGCACACCATGCCGAGATGCCAAGCATGAATGGCGGTTCGCCTACAGCCTTGGAGTGGAACACGGTGTCTTCCGGGTTTTTGCGGTTTTCCACCAGTTTGACGCGCAGGTCCAACGGCATATCCGAGACCGCCGGAATCTTGTAGCCCGCCGGTCCGTTGGTCATCAGTTTGCCTTTGTCATTCCACACCAGCTCTTCAGTGGTCAGCCAGCCCATGCCCTGAATGTAGCCGCCTTCGACCTGGCCGATATCGATGGCCGGGTTCAGGGATGCGCCGACATCGTGGAGGATATCCGTGCGCAGCATCTTGTATTCGCCGGTCAGCGTGTCGACGATCACTTCACTGCAAGCGGCGCCAAAGGCAAAGTAGTAGAACGGTCTGCCACGTGCCTGACTGCGGTCGTAGAAGATTTTCGGCGTTTTGTAATAGCCAGTACTGGACAGCGAAACCTGCCCCATCCACGCCAGTTGCGCCAAAGACTGGAACGACACCAGCTGTTCGCCAGCGCGAATATGACCGTTGCGAAACTCGACATCGGCTTCTTCGACTTTGAAGTGTTTCGCGGCGAATTCCACCAGACGCTGCTTGAGAATTTCGGCCGCATTCTGCGCCGCCTTGCCATTCAGATCCGTACCGCTGGAAGCAGCAGTTGGTGAGGTGTTAGGCACTTTATCGGTGTTGGTTGCGGTGATCTGAATCCGGTCGATATCGACCTGGAACACCTCGGCCACGACTTGCGCGACTTTGACGTTCAAGCCCTGACCCATCTCTGTGCCGCCGTGGTTCAGGTGGATGCTGCCGTCGGTGTAAATATGGATCAGCGCCCCGGCTTGATTGAGAAAGCTGGCAGTAAAGGAAATGCCGAACTTGACCGGGGTCAGTGCCAGGCCTTTCTTGAGGATCGGGCTGCTGGCGTTGAACGCCCGAATCGCTTCGCGGCGTTCGTGGTATTGACTGCTTTCTTCCAGCTCGGCAGTCATTTCTTCCAGCAGGTTGTGCTCGACGGTCTGGTAGTAGTGGGTGACGTTGCGCTCGGTCTTGCCGTAGTAATTCGTCTTGCGCACCGCTAATGGATCCTTGCCAAGATAACGGGCGATGGAATCCATGACCTCTTCAATGGCGACCATGCCCTGGGGACCGCCAAAGCCGCGATACGCAGTATTGGACGCAGTGTTGGTCTTGCAGCGATGGCCATTGATCGTGGCTTCGCCCAGGTAGTACGAGTTGTCGGCATGAAACATTGCCCGATCGACAATCGAAGCGGAAAGATCCGGCGAGTAACCACAGTTGCCTGCCAGATCCAGCTGAATGCCATGCAGACGACCATCGTCATCAAAGCCGACGTCGTACTCGATGTAGAACGGATGACGCTTGCCGGTCATCAGCATGTCTTCGACACGGGGCAGGCGCATTTTGGTGGGCTGCCCTGTCAGGCGCGCGATCACTGCACACAGGCACGCAGGACTCGCTGCCTGGGTTTCCTTGCCGCCAAAACCACCGCCCATGCGGCGCATGTCGACGACGATTTTATTCATCGAAACGTCCAGCACTTCGGCGACCAGCTTCTGTATTTCAGTGGGATTCTGGGTCGAGCAGTAGACGATCATGCCGCCGTCCTCGGTGGGCATCACCGAGGAAATCTGCGTCTCCAGATAGAAATGCTCTTGGCCGCCGATGTGCAGACTGCCCTGGATTCTATGCCTGGCAACGTCCAGCGCTGCAGCGGAATCACCGCGCTTGTGAGTGTGGCTGTCGAGCACGAAATGCTTGTCGCGCAACGCCTGGACTACATCCAGAACGGGCTCCAGATCTTCATATTCAATCACTGCCGCCATGGCCGCCTGACGAGCGATATCGAGGCTACGCGCGGCAACAGCGAGCACCGGCTGGCCGACGAATTCCACTTTATCGATGGCCAGTAATGGATCGCCGGGCAGCAGTGGACCGATGTCTTTCAGGCCGGGAATGTCTTCGTGGGTGATGACAATCCGTACACCTTCAAAGGCGTGACAAGGGGCGGTATCGACGCTGATGATCCGTGCATGGGCACGATCGGAAAGACGCGCATACACGTGCAGTTGATTGGGGAACTCAAGACGGTCATCGATATACACCGCCTCGCCGGACACATGTTTGTCGGCGCTGTCGTGCTTGACGCTGCGGCCGACGCCGGTGGTCAGGTCCTGTTGAAACAGGGCGATCATTTCGGCCTGGGACTTGATCCCTGAATGGTTAGACATAAGCCGTCACCCGCGTTTGAAGGGTGGGCGTTTGCAGCTCGATGAAGTATTTGCGCAGCAGGTTCTGCGCGCTGAGCAGACGATATTCCTTGCTGGCGCGGAAGTCCGACAGGGGCGTGAAATCTTCCGCCAGTGCCGTACAGGCAGCTTCCACTGTGGCAGATGTCCATGGCGCGCCCTTTAATGCCTTTTCGCAGGCGGCGGCGCGCTTGGGAGTTGCCGCCATCCCCCCATAGGCAACTCGCGCATCAACAATGCTGCCGTCCTCGACGTGCAGATTGAACGCCGCGCAGACCGCGGAAATATCGTCATCCAGCCGCTTCGAGACTTTATAGGCGCGGAAGGCCTGCCGCGCCTTGGCTTTAGGCACGATAACGGTTTCGATAAATTCGCTTTCCTGCCGCGCAGTCACCCGGTAATCAATGAAGTAATCCTCAAGTGCCAGGGTGCGGCGAGTATCGCCCTTGCGCAGTACGATTTGCGCACCCAGGGCGATCAGCAAAGGAGGGGAGTCGCCAATCGGAGACGCGTTACCGATATTGCCGCCCAGGGTGCCCTGATTGCGGATCTGCAACGACGCAAAGCGCTGCAGCAGTTCGCCAAAGTCCGGGTACTCGGCGCTCAGCGCGGCATAGCAATCAGTCAGTGGTGTAGCCGCGCCAATTTCCATTCGGTCATCGAAATGCTCGATGCGTTTCAGTTCGGCGACATTGCCCACATAAATCATCACCGGCAGCGGTCGGTGGAACTGAGTGACTTCAAGGGCCAGATCGGTCCCGCCTGCCAGCAGCCTCGCCTGTGGGTGGGCTTCATACAATTGCGCCAAGTCAGCGACGGTCTGCGGCACCAGACAGCGCTTGTCGCCATCAGTCAGCTCACCGGTTTGCGTCGGCGTGATACTGCGCAGGCGAGCGATGGTCTGTGTTTTTCGTTCGTCGAACTGGTCCGGTTGACGCTTGCCGCACGATTGTTCGGCGGCATCGAGAATAGGGCGATAGCCAGTGCAGCGGCAGAGGTTGCCCGCCAGCGCTTCGTGGGTTTTGTGACTGTCGGGCTGTGGGTTGTTCTTTTGCAGGGCAAACAACGACATGACAAAGCCGGGGGTGCAGAACCCGCATTGCGAGCCGTGGCAGTCGACCATGGCCTGTTGAACGCTGTGCAGCTTGCCTTGATGCTTGAGGTCTTCAACGCTGATCAACTGCTTGCCGTGCAGGGACGCCACAAAGGTCAGGCAAGAATTGAGGCTGCGATAACGCAGGCTGTCTTCACCCTGTGCATCGGTTTCAAGTTCGCCGACTACCACCGTGCAGGCGCCACAGTCCCCACTGGCGCAGCCTTCTTTGGTGCCAGACTTGTGCAGGTGTTCGCGCAGGTAGTTGAGAACCGTCAGATTGGGGTCCAGGCTATGTTCGGTGCGCAGCTCATTGTTCAAGAGAAATTGGATCACGGAAGGCCTCTGCGCGTTTTTTCTGATCGTCGAACATAAAGCCGAATTTATCAGGTCTGACTTTTCGGTCAATTTGTTTCTGACTCTTAGGTCAGGAAGTGTCGTTTTTAGATCGGTCACCGGGTATCAGCGGGCTGCCAGTGCGACGAACTGACACGATCTGTTGAAAGTTTTGCTTATTTCGTGCCAGTTTCCACCGGTATGGCCCTGCGCCATAGGCCTTCCTTGGGATACACTGCGCCGCTTGGTTATCACCAGCATTTGGGAAAGACATGACGTTCAAGGCTCCGGACAGCCTCGCCGAGCAAATCGCTCACCACCTTGCCGAGCGCATCATTCGTGGCGAGCTCAAGCCTGCCGAGCGCATTCAGGAACAAAAAGTCACGCAGGCGTTGAACGTCAGCCGTGGTTCGGTGCGCGAAGCGTTATTGATTCTGGAACGCCGTCATCTGGTGGCGATCCTGCCGCGTCGCGGCGCGCAGGTCACGGTACTCAATGCCCATAACGTGCAGAGCCTGTGCACGCTGATGACTGAATTGTATGTACTGCTGGGCATTGCGGTAGCCGAGAAGTGGCAGCAGCAGAGCGATCTGGCGAGTTTCCTGCAAATCCAGCAGCGGCTGATTGCCAGTTACGAGCGCCAGGACGTGAAGGCTTTCGTAGAAGACAGCTTCAACGTGATGCGTGCGGCTTATCCGTTTGCCAACAATCCTTACCTGCAGGAGACCGTCGATAACCTGCAACCGTCCATGAGCCGCAGCTATTACCTGGCGCTGGACCAGCGCAAGGCAGAGATGCGTGACTATCTGACCCTGTTCGAGCAATTGCTTGAAGCAGTGATCGCCCGGGATACCACGCGGGTTCGCAGCGTACTGACCGATTACGGGCGACGCAGCTGTCAGCTGGTGCTTTCGGCTCTGGAAGCGGGCTGACCCCATGCGGCTGAAGTGCATCAAGCTGGCGGGGTTCAAATCCTTCGTCGACCCCACTACGGTGAACTTCCCCAGTAACATGGCGGCGGTCGTTGGCCCTAACGGCTGCGGCAAATCCAACATCATTGACGCCGTGCGCTGGGTCATGGGCGAAAGTTCGGCCAAGAACCTGCGCGGCGAGTCGATGACCGACGTCATCTTCAATGGCTCAACCAGCCGCAAGCCCGTCAGCCAGGCCAGCATCGAGCTGGTCTTCGATAACTCGGACGGCACGCTGGTCGGCGAGTACGCGGCCTACGCGGAGATTTCCATCCGCCGCAAGGTCACCCGCGACAGCCAGAACACTTATTACCTGAACGGCACCAAATGCCGTCGGCGGGACATCACCGATATTTTCCTCGGCACCGGTCTGGGCCCGCGCAGCTATTCGATCATCGAGCAGGGGATGATCTCCAAGCTGATCGAAGCCAAGCCGGAAGACTTGCGTAATTTCATTGAGGAAGCGGCGGGGATCTCCAAGTACAAGGAGCGTCGTCGCGAAACTGAAAACCGTATCCGCCGTACCCACGAAAACCTCGCGCGCCTGACCGACCTTCGCGAAGAGCTGGAGCGCCAGCTGGAACGCCTGCATCGTCAGGCTCAGGCTGCCGAGAAGTATCAGGAATACAAAGCTGAGGAGCGTCAGCTCAAGGCACAGTTGTCAGCGTTGCGCTGGCAGGCGCTAAACGAGCAGGTGGGTCAGCGCGAGGCGGTGATTGGCAATCAGGAGGTCGGTTTCGAGGCCTTGGTCGCCGAGCAGCGTAATGCCGATGCCAGCATCGAGCGTCTTCGTGACGGCCACCACGACCTGTCCGAGCGCTTCAATCTGGTTCAGGGGCGCTTCTATTCCGTAGGCGGTGACATTGCCCGCGTCGAGCAAAGCATTCAGCACGGTCAGCAGCGTCTGCGCCAATTGCAGGATGACCTGCGTGAAGCCGAGCGCGCCCGTCAGGAAACCGAATCCCATCTGGGCCACGACCGCACGCTGCTGGCTACATTGGGCGAAGAGCTGGAAATGCTTGAGCCCGAGCAGGAGATGACCAGTGCTGCCGCCGAGGAATCCGCAGCATCGCTGGAAGATGCTGAAAGCGCGATGCATGGCTGGCAGGAGAAGTGGGACAGCTTTAACTTGCGATCAGCCGAACCGCGACGTCAGGCGGAAGTCCAGCAGTCGCGTATTCAGCAACTGGAACACAGCCTGGAGCGACTGGCCGAGCGGCAGCGACGGCTGGGTGAAGAGTTGGAATTGCTCAAAGCCGATCCGGAAGACGCGGCGATTCTGCAACTGGACGAAGATCTTGCTACCCGGGAAATGACCCTCGAAGAGTTGCACATCGGCGAAGAGCAAGCTGTCGAGCGGCTTGAGCAGTTGCGCAACGAGCTGCAACAGGCCAATCAGGCACAGCAACAGGCCCAAGGCGAATTGCAGCGGCTTAACGGCCGTTTAGCATCCCTTGAAGCGTTGCAGCAGGCTGCGCTTGATCCCGACACCGGTACCGCCGAATGGCTGCGCGATCATGATTTGGCTGAGCAGCCACGGCTGGCTGAAGGCCTGCGGGTTGAGCCGGGTTGGGAGCTGGCGGTGGAAACCGTGCTGGGTGCGGACCTGCAGGCCGTGCTGGTGGATGACTTCGGCGGGCTTGACCTTGCGGGTTTCCAGCAGGGCGATTTGCGGCTGGTCAGTACTAGCGCCGAGGCTGCGCGAATCCCCGGCAGTCTGCTGGATAAAGTCGACAGTGCCATGGACCTCGCCAGTTGGCTGGGCCAGGTGCGTCCGGTGGAAACCCTTGATGAGGCACTGGCCCAGCGCGGTCAGTTGGCGACCGGGCAAAGCCTGATCAGTCGCGATGGTTACTGGGTGGGGCGGCACTTTCTGCGGGTACGTCGTGCCAGTGAAGCGCAAAGCGGCGTGCTGGCCCGCGGTCAGGAGTTGCAGCGTCTGGGGCAGGAGCGCGATGAGCGTGAAGCTACACTAGCCACTCTTGAAGAGCAGCTGTTGATGCTGCGTGAACAGCAATCGAATCAGGAAGAGGCCCGGGAAGAGTTGCGCCGCCGGGTCCAGGATGAAACCCGTCAGCAAAGCGAGCTCCGGGCGCAATTGTCTGCCGCCAGGGTCAAGGTCGAACAGCTCACCTTGCGTCGTACCCGACTGGATGAAGAGCTTGCAGAGCTGGGCGAGCAACGCGCCATGGAGCACGAGCATCTTGGTGAGTCACGCCTGCAATTGCAGGATGCGCTGGACGCCATGGCGCTGGACACCGAGCAGCGTGAACTGCTTCAGGCCCAGCGCGACAGCCTGCGCGAGCACCTTGACCGCGTGCGTCAGGAAGCCCGTCAACACAAGGACCACGCCCATCAACTGGCTGTGCGCCTTGGCTCGCTGAGGGCTCAGCACGATTCCACACGACAGGCGCTTGAGCGTCTGGAGATGCAGTCCGAGCGCCTGACCGAAAAGCGCGAGCAGCTCGATTTGAATCTGGAGGAGGGCGAAGCCCCGCTGGAAGAGCTGCGCCTGAAACTTGAAGAATTACTTGAGCGGCGCATGGCGGTGGACGATGAAATGCGTACCGCCAAGAATGCGCTGGAAGATGCCGATCGCGAATTGCGCGACGCCGAGAAGCGCCGTACCCAGGCCGAGCAGCAATCACAATTGCTGCGTGGGCAGTTGGAACAGCAGCGGATGGAGTGGCAATCCCTCACGGTGCGCCGTACCACCTTGCAGGATCAGCTGCTTGAAGACGGTTACGACCTGCAGGGCGTGCTGGCAACCCTGACCGCTGAGGCCAACGAAAAAGACGCAGAAGAAGAACTTGAGCGCATTGCCGTACGGATTCAGCGGCTGGGCGCGATCAACCTTGCAGCCATCGATGAGTACCAGCAGCAGTCTGAGCGCAAACGCTATCTGGACGCGCAAAACGCTGACCTGGTTGAGGCACTGGAAACCCTCGAAAACGTGATCCGCAAGATCGACAAGGAGACGCGAAATCGATTCAAAGAGACCTTCGATCAGATAAACAGTGGAATTCAGGCACTTTTTCCAAAAGTTTTCGGTGGAGGCTCAGCTTATTTGGAACTGACTGGCGAAGATTTACTCGATACAGGAGTAACAATCATGGCGCGCCCGCCGGGGAAGAAAAACAGCACGATCCATTTGCTGTCCGGTGGCGAGAAAGCCTTGACTGCGTTGGCGTTGGTTTTCGCCATCTTCAAGCTCAATCCTGCACCGTTCTGCATGCTCGACGAAGTGGATGCACCGCTGGACGATGCCAACGTTGGACGCTATGCGCGACTGGTCAAGGAGATGTCGCAGACTGTGCAATTCATTTACATCACCCACAACAAGATCGCCATGGAAATGGCCGATCAATTGATGGGTGTCACCATGCATGAACCGGGTTGTTCGCGACTTGTGGCGGTGGATGTAGAGGAGGCGATGGCATTGGTCGATGCCTAGCAATGCCTGTTCTGCGCGGTAGAAATGGCCATTTAATAGCTTTGCGTGAACAACTCTGTGGGGTAGATATCGCTTTGCGCACAAACCAGATGTAACAGACGGTGTAAAGTTACCTTTGGTCGTGCTAGTTTAATGTCCACTTTTTCTTTTCGCGTGGGCAAATTGCCAGTCAGAACAGAGACTTGGCACCACGTTTTAAAGGGGTTTAGGCCCTTATTTCAAGCATTCTTCATTAGAGGCACTGGATTACATGGAAATCGGTCTGCGCGAGTGGCTGATCGTCATCGGCATAATTGTCATTGCCGGTATTCTTTTTGATGGCTGGCGCCGTATGCGCGGCAGCAAGGGGAAATTGAAATTCAGGCTGGACCGCAGCTTCTCGAACCTGCCGGATGACGATGAACCGTCCTCCGCCGAGTTGCTGGGCCCACCGCGAGTGCTCGACACACATAAAGAGCCGCAGCTCGACGAGGAAGACCTGCCGTCGATGAGCGCGACGCCGCGTCAGAGCAAGCGCAATAACAAACGCAAGGATGAGCCGCAGCAAGGCGATCTCAACCTGGACATGGACGGCCCGAGCCTGTTCACCGGGCGCGAAGATGCCTTCGAAGATGACAAGCCTGCCCAGCGCATCACCGAAGACAAGGATCTGCCGCCTGTTGAGGAAGTGCTGGTCATCAGCGTTATTTGCCGCGACGAAAGTGGCTTCAAAGGCCCTGCGTTGTTGCAGAACATTCTGGAAAGCGGTCTGCGTTTTGGTGAGATGGATATTTTCCATCGTCACGAAAGCATGGCAGGCAACGGTGAAGTGCTGTTCTCCATGGCCAATGCCGTCAAGCCTGGCGTATTTGATCTGGATGACATCGACCACTTCAGCACCCGTGCCGTGAGCTTCTTCCTCGGCTTGCCGGGGCCGCGTCATCCGAAACAGGCTTTTGACGTCATGGTCGCCGCTGCTCGCAAGCTGGCCCATGAACTCAATGGCGAACTCAAGGATGACCAGCGCAGCGTCATGACCGCGCAGACCATTGAGCACTACCGTCAGCGCATCGTCGAATTCGAACGCCGCGCATTGACTCAGCGTCGTTGATTTATGCTTGGGTAAACATCCTGTGGGAGCGAATTCATTCGCGAGAGGCCGGTAGATTCAACATCATCGTTGACTGATCTATTGCATTCGCGAATGAATTCGCTCCCACGGGTTATGCCCTGATAGACCGTACCAACATCTGAGCAGCCTAGGCTGCTCTTTTGCTTTTGAAGAGAACACCGCATGAAAGCCGCCGAAACCCGAATCCTTGAACTGCGCGCCGAACTGGATCAGCACAACTACCGCTATCACGTCCTCGACGAGCCGAGCATTCCGGACGCGGAGTACGACCGGCTGTTCCACGAGCTCAAAGCGCTGGAAGCAGAAAACCCCCATCTGGTCACGCCTGATTCGCCCACGCAACGGGTCGGCAGTGCAGCGCTGTCGGCATTTACTCAGGTGCGTCACGAAGTACCGATGCTCAGCCTGGGTAACGCCTTCGAAGAAGTCGACATGCGTGAGTTCGACCGCCGCGTCACCGAAGGGCTGGACTTGCCTGCCGGTGATTTGCTTGGCAGCGGCGCAAAAGTGCAATACAGCTGCGAACCCAAACTCGATGGTCTTGCGGTCAGCCTGTTGTACCGTGATGGCGCTCTGGTAAGGGGCGCTACACGTGGCGACGGCGCCACCGGGGAAGACATCAGCATCAACGTGCGCACTGTGCGTAATATCCCGCTGAAGCTGCATGGCACCGGCTGGCCCGAAGTGCTGGAAGTGCGCGGTGAAGTGTTCATGTCCAAGGCGGGCTTCGAGCGGCTCAATGCGAGTCAGGCGGAAATTGACGGCAAGACTTTTGCCAACCCGCGTAATGCGGCAGCGGGTAGCCTGCGTCAGCTGGATTCGAAGATCACCGCTAACCGCCCGCTGGAATTCTGTGCGTATGGTCTGGGCCAAGTGTCTGCGGAAATCTCTGACACCCATATCGGCAACCTGAACCAGCTCAAGGAATGGGGTATGCCGGTCAGTCGCGAACTGAAACTGGCAGATGGCATTGAAGAATGCCTTGAGTATTACCGTGACATCGGCGAGCGGCGTCTGGCCCTGACCTACGAAATCGACGGTGTGGTGTTCAAGGTCAACGACCTGGCTGCACAACGCGAGCTGGGTTTTCGTGCCCGTGAGCCGCGTTGGGCCATCGCCCATAAATTCCCCGCCATGGAAGAACTGACCGAACTGCTCGACGTCGAGTTTCAAGTAGGGCGTACGGGCGCTGTTACGCCGGTAGCACGCCTTAAGCCCGTGAAGGTAGCAGGCGTGACTGTCGCCAACGCGACCCTGCATAACATGGACGAAGTGGCACGTTTGGGACTGATGATCGGCGATACCGTGATCATCCGTCGCGCAGGCGATGTGATTCCTCAAGTGGTGCAAGTCGTGCTTGAGCGTCGTCCGGAAGACGCCCGCGCGGTAGAAATCCCGCAAACCTGTCCGGTGTGTGGTTCCCATGTCGAGCGCACGCAGTTGATCAAGCGCAGCAAGGGCAAGGAAACCGTCAGCGAAGGCGCGGTTTACCGCTGTGTGGGTCGACTGGCCTGCGGTGCGCAACTCAAGCAGGCGATCATCCATTACGTCTCGCGACGGGCCATGGATATCGAAGGCCTGGGCGACAAAACCATCGAACAGCTGGTTGACGAAAAACTGATTGGTTCGCCAGCCGATCTCTATGCACTGACCTTTGAGCAAATCGTCGATCTGGAGGGCTTCGCGGAAATCTCCAGCAAAAAGCTGCTCAAGGCCATCGAAGACAGCAAGCAACCCACGCTGGCGCGGTTTATCTATGCGCTGGGTATTCCGGATGTGGGCGAGGAGACCGCCAAGGTGCTGGCTCGCTCACTGGCGTCGCTGGAGCGAGTCAAACAGGCGTTGCCTGAAGTGCTGACGTATTTGCCGGATGTCGGTCTTGAAGTAGCTCATGAGATCCACAGCTTCTTTGAAGACGGGCACAACCAAAATGTGATTGACGCGCTGCTGAACGAGCGCGGCCTGCAATTGCAGGATGAGGGTGAGCTGGGCGCAGAGTTCGCTGCCAGCGCGACGCTGGGTGGCATGGTCGACAAGCTGAACATCCCTTCGGTAGGTCCCGGTGCCGCTCAGAAGCTGGCCGACAAGTTTGGCTCGCTGGAAGGCATCATCAAGGCTGACTGGCTGGACATGCGTCAGGCCTTGCCCGAGAAACAGGCCAGAGCGGTGCGTGAGTTTTTCGACAAACCGGAAAACGCCGAACGCGGGCTGGCCATCGAAGCCCAGTTGAAAGACTTCGGCATGCACTGGCAGAGCGAGAAAAAAGTCGTCGAAGGCTTGCCTTTGGCGGGGCAGACCTGGGTATTGACCGGTTCGCTGGAACTGATGAGCCGCGACGTAGCGAAGGAAAAACTGGAAAGCCTGGGGGCCAAGGTGTCCGGTTCCGTATCGGCTAAAACCCACACCGTAGTCGCCGGGCCGGGGGCCGGGTCAAAGTTGACCAAGGCCAACGAGCTGGGTTTGAAGGTGCTGGATGAAGAGGCGTTTGTAGGATTTTTGGCGAAGCATGGCATCGCGGTGGATTGAAAGGCCATGTGCTGACCTGACGGGATAAGTGCTTCATGTGGGAGGTCTATGTTTGCCTGCAAACTGATGTGCGATGCAAATCCTGTGGGACCGAATTTATTCGGGAAGGCGGCATTTCAGACGATACACAGGCTGCGTATGTATCGGCCCCTTCGCGAATGAATTCGCTCCCACGACGTTCGCGCAATCCCTTTACCTGTGGATGCCCCACGGGGCGTCATCGCCCAGAAGATCGATGATTCAGCAAAGATCCACGTCACGCATCAACTCCACGGAACGACGGCAACCGGCGATGATCTAGTGCATGCTGGCCCACCAGGAGATCGCCATGTACCGGTTTTTCGAGCAACTCAGTTCACGTATTGCTGCACCTTTTGTTGGCGAGACCCGGCGTAACAGCAAGGTTTGGCAGTGCCAGTGTGGTCAGTCTGTATTCTTTCCCAATACCCAGTGTCTGGCCTGCTCCGCGGCGCTTGGTTATCTGCCAGAGCAGGGACGGGTTGCAGCTCTTGAGCCTGGCCCCGATCAAGACACCTGGCGCCTGAGTGACGAGCCGGGAGCCGGGTTGTATCGGCGTTGTGCCAACGTTGATACGCCTGCGGCCTGCAACTGGCTGTTTCCCGCCGATGACAGTGGCGAGTTCTGCATTGCCTGTAGCTTGAACAAGACCATTCCCGACCTGTCGATCCCGGAAAACGGTGAGCGCTGGTGCAAGGTGGAAACCGCCAAGCGTCGACTGGTTGCGCAGTTGATTTCCCTCGGGCTGAAAGTCATCCCCAAAACTCAGGACGAAGAGCGCGGGCTGGCCTTTGAGTTTCTTGGCGTTGATCTGGAAGGCAAAGCGCCGACCACCGGGCACGCCAACGGCTTGATCACCCTGGATATCAAAGAGGCGGACGACGCCCATCGCGAAAAAATTCGCGTACAGATGCACGAACCGTATCGGACTCTGCTCGGGCATTTCCGTCACGAAGTGGGCCACTACTATTGGGATCGGTTGATCGCAAATACCTGGTGGCAGGACGGGTATCGCAACCTGTTCGGCGATGAACGCGCCAGTTATGCCGAGGCACTGGATCATCATTACCAGAACGGGGCGCCTGCCGACTGGCAGCAGAACTTCGTCAGCGCCTACGCCACCATGCATCCCTGGGAGGATTGGGCTGAGACCTGGGCGCATTATCTGCACATGATGGATGCAGTCGATACCGCGCTGGGTTTTGGCATGAGTGCCCGGGATATGGACCTGGATTATCAGCCCTTCCCGCTGGAAACCCTTTACGACCCGCAACACCCCGGCGGGCCTGCGTTCCTGTCATTCGTCAATGCCTGGATCGAACTGGCCGGGATGCTCAACGAGCTTTCGCGCAGCATGGGCCAGCCTGACTTCTATCCGTTCGTCCTCCCACCTGCAGTGATCACCAAACTGCATTTCATTCATCTGGTGATTCAGGATGCAGGCGGCAAGGCGGATGAGGTGTTGCAAGCGCAGTAAGGTCGGCAAAACAATGGACCTGTAGGAGCTCACGAGCAACGCGAGGCAGCGATAGCGGCTTGTCTGACACTCCGCCATCGCTGCCTCGCGTTGCTCGTGAGCTCCTACAAAAACCTCATTTCAAATCAGAAGATTAATTTTGATAAGACTCTGATACCTGCAGATTTAAACCTTCAACACCAACTTCCCGAAATTTTCGCCCTTGAACAGCTTCTGCAGGGTTTCGGGAAACGTCTCCAGCCCATCGACAATGTCCTCACGGCTCTTTAGTTTGCCCTCAGCCATCCAGCCGGCCATCTCCTGCCCGGCAGCGGCAAACTTGCTGGCGTAGTCCATGACCACAAAACCCTCCATGCGGGCCCGGTTGACCAACAGCGACAGGTAATTGCTCGGCCCTTTGACGGGCGAGGTGTTGTTGTACTGACTGATCGCGCCACAGATCACGACCCGCGCCTTGGGCGCCAGACGGCTGAGTACGGCGTCGAGAATGTCGCCACCGACGTTATCGAAATAGACATTCACGCCATTGGGACACTCACGCTTCAGACCTGCCAGAACATCCTCGCTCTTGTAGTCGATGACGCCGTCGAAGCCCAGCTCATTAACCAGCGATTCACACTTCTGTTTACCACCCGCGATGCCAATCACTCGGCAACCTTTAAGCTTGGCGATCTGTCCGGCGACACTTCCCACGGCACCCGCTGCGCCGGAAATCACTACGGTGTCGCCACTCTGCGGCGCTCCGACATCCAGCAGCGCAAAGTAGGCGGTCATGCCGGTCATGCCCAGCGCTGAAAGGTAGCGGGGCAGCGGTGCGAGTTTAGGGTCGATTTTGTAGAAGCCTTTAGGCTCACCAAGGAAGTAGTCCTGAACGCCCAGTGCGCCCTGAACAAAGTCACCTTCCGCGAACTGTTCGCTTTGCGAGGCGATCACTTCGCCCACGCCCAGTGCGCGCATCACCTCGCCCAGACCGACAGGGGCGATGTACGACTTGCCCTCGTTCATCCAGCCGCGCATGGCCGGATCCAGTGACAGGTAATGGTTCTTGACCAGAATCTGCCCGCTTGCCAGCTCGCCGACCGGTATTTCCTGATAAGTGAAGTCTTCGCGACTCGCCTGGCCGACCGGGCGTTTGGCGAGCAGGAATTGGCGGTTGGTGTGGCTGCTCATGGCATTTCCTCATAAATAGTCAAAGATTGATTGAAGTCGCTGAGGCGTTGCCCGGCAAGTGAAGATCATCGTGCGAATGCGTTGCGATCCAGTTGGATGATGAGCAAGCGCGCGCCCGCTGGCGGTAGGTTTTCAAAATCAGGTAAATGTTTTTCGGTGTGGATCGACAGCCGAGACTAATCTACATTGGCCCACTGACCTGAAACTTGAGCTCTTGTAATGTCTTCCATCTGTTTGCCAACCCTTCGCCCTCATGCGCTCCGCCCCGGAGATGCCGTCGCTCTGGTTTCACCTGCTGGTCCCGTGGCGGCAGCAAAGGTCGAAAGTGCGGCAGAGGTTCTCAAGAGCTGGGGTCTCAAGCCCCGGATTTATGCTCACGCACTGGATACTCATTCTTTTTATGCGGGCACTGATGAGCACCGGCTTGCAGACTTCAATGCTGCGCTGGCTGATCCGGAGATCCGCGCACTGTTTTGTAATCGTGGCGGCTACGGCGCGCAACGCATCGTTCATCATCTTGATTTCGACGCGGTTAAACGCGATCCGAAATTGGTGATTGGTTTTTCTGATATCACTGCGTTTCACGGTGCGCTTTGGCAGCATGCGCGACTGGCAACCATCCACGGGCCGGTGGCCAGTCAGCTTGAGCGCGGCGGCCTGTTCGTCAGCGGTTTGCGACACGTGACCATGAGCACCGAACCGGTTCTGGTCGCAGCCGATGCAGCGGAGCGCACCTTCGATGTGCGTACCCGCGGCACGGCTCATGGTGTATTGCTGGGAGGCAATCTCAGCATACTCAGCAGCAGCGTGGGTACTGATTACATGCCAGATCTCAACGGCGCCATTCTGCTGATCGAAGATGTGAGCGAAGCGGCCTATCGTGTCGATCGCCTGCTTACTCATCTACTCAACAGTGGTGCGTTGAATGGATTGGCAGGCATTGCGGTTGGGCAGTTCAGCGAACCTAAAGGCGCTACCGGATCGATCACCCATTCGAGTGTCTTGATGGAACGACTGGGTGATCTGGGCATTCCTGTTCTGGGCGGTCTTTCCATTGGCCATGACGCTATCAACCACGCGGTGCCGCTAGGCATCGAAGCCACACTCGATGCGGATGCGGGAACCTTGCTGGTGGGGGCTGCGACTTGCTGAATACCCCTGCGCACGTTTAGCGCTCCACGCAGGGTAATCGCTCCGAATCGGACGTTTACCCTGCAACTGCTGCCAGGTCATCCGCTGCTTTTATGCTCAAGTCTCGACGTCGCACGCAGGCTGATAATCCCAAGTTGCCCCGGATAAGTCTGAAAACGACTTCGGCATAGCTATTTGCCATTATCTCGGCGTCAAAGACTTGTACATCTTCAGGCTCATTGCGAATCTGCACGATTATTGAATGGCGTGAATCAACGGCCTGAGTGTTCGGCCAGAACGCCTTGAGTGATCGAACGGAGATGAGCGCTATGATTTCGGCCATGCAAGCTCGCGTTGCCAACCTTGGGATGGCAAAGAAACTCGGCGTGGGTTTCACGCTGGTTTTGCTGCTGACCGCGCTGGTAGCCGCTATTGGTGTCTGGTCGCTGAAAAGCATCAGCGCTCACTTCGATGGCCTTAACCAGATGTCTTCCCTGAACAGCGGGCTTCTCAAGGTCAGGTTGCTGGAGCAGGAATACGCGCTGCGCAGTGATCCGAAGATCGTTGAGCAACTGCATGTTGGCGTTGATGAGTTGAATGCACTGGCTGAGCAATTGAAAAGTCAGTCCCCCGCTAGCGAGTCACGCATGACCGAGGTCCAGCAGACGTTGGGGGCTTATCGCAGGTCCTTCGATCAGTTCGTCGATATCAGCCAAAGCAAGGACATTGCGCTGGAAATGGCCAGTTGGTCCGTCTCTAGCGTCGCCAACAATCTGGATGTTTTACAGGCCGGGCTAGCGGATGACGGCGCCTATGGCCTTAAGGAGTCCAAGGGCGAGCAGGGTTCGGAGTTCATCGAGCAGGCCAATCAGGTCAGCCAGGTCTCAAAATTGATGATGCAGGCAATGGACGAGGCCCGGGTGCGTCTCGATAAAAGCCGCAAGACAGGCTCGGGTGACGAGGTCAAGACTGGCAAAATCACGCAGGCGGATGATGCCAAGGCGTTGGTCGAGGAGCTCAAAGGTGTCGTCAAGGACGAGGGCTACCAGACTGTGTTGGGTGAAGTCAGTACGCATATCGTCAATTTCACTGAAAAACTGAGTGAATACACCGACCTGCTCGACAGCGAAGCCAAGGTATCACTGCAACTGGCTGCCAACGCCACGCAGGTCGTCGAGCAAGTGAAGCAAGCCTACGCCGCCGAAGATCAGTCGATGCAGGCGCAACTCACCACGAACACGTTGCAGATCATCGGCTCATCGGTGGGGGCCTTGTTGGTGGGTGTGATGGCTTCGCTGTTGATCACTCGCCTGATCGTTCACCCGTTGCGCAGCGTCATTGCCATTGCGCAACGTATTGCTGCGGGGGACCTGAGCGGTAGTATCGACGTACGGCGCAAGGATGAAATCGGCCAGTTGATGCTCGCCATGCAGCAGATGGGGGCTGGCCTGAGTGGCATCGTCAGTGGTCTGCAGGCAGGTATCGATCAGTTGGCCAGTTCTGCGCATTCTCTTTCGGCTGTGACTGAGCAGACTAATCGCGAAGTCAGTCATCAGCAGGAAGAGACCGAGCAGGTCGCGACGGCCATGAACCAGATGACGGCAACTGTGCATGACGTCGCCCGCAATGCGGAACAAGCGGCGCTTGCCGCGCAGAGCGCTGATGAGAAGGTCGACAGCGGCCAGACAGTGGTGCGTCAGAGTTTGCAGCGCATTGAGCAATTGGCCAGTTCTTCCGCGTCGGCCATCGACAGCATTGAAAACCTGAGCAACGAGATCCAGAACATCGGCACGGTGCTTGGGGTCATTAAAAGCGTGGCCGAACAGACCAATCTGTTGGCGCTGAATGCGGCTATCGAAGCCGCGCGCGCAGGTGAGCAGGGCAGGGGCTTTGCCGTGGTTGCCGACGAGGTAAGAGCGCTGGCCAGGCGAACTCAGCAATCCACTGAGGAAATCGAACGACTCGTCAGCAGCCTTCGCAGTGGTGCTTCAGCCTCCGTGGCACAAATCCAGAGCAGTGGTGAACTGGTCAGGCTTGCGGTCAGCGATGCGCTGCAAACCGAAAGCGCGTTGGGCAGCATCGCCGCGGCGGTTTCAATGATCCAGCAGATGAACCAGCAAATTGCCGCAGCGGCAGAGCAACAGACGTCGGTCGCCGAAGAGATCAATCGCAGCGTCACTAATATTCGCGCCAGCGCCGATCAGTCCGCCCTGGCCATGCGGGGCAATGCAGCGTCGAGTACTGAGCTTGCATCACTTGGGACCGAGCTCAAGGGGATGGTTGGGCATTTCAGGTTGTAGCGAAACACTGAATCTTTATTGGCCCGTAGGAGCTGCCGAAGGCTGCGAGCACTTAGTCTGATGCACCGCCATCGCAGCCTTCGGCAGCTCCTACAGACCACTTGTTTGTGGCGCAGGATCATCTTCGAATCCGGTAGATGTATTTCTGAAGCGACCTGCTTCTACCGACGCGACGTCCCATTCAGGATCAGCATCGTCACAACCCCCGCCACAATCCCCCAGAACGCCGATCCGATCGAAAGCAGGGTCAGGCCTGACGCCGTCACCATGAAGGTGATCAGTGCCGCTTCGCGCTCCCTGGGTTCGTTCATCGCAACGGTCAGGCCGTTGATGATCGAGCCGAACAACGCCAAAGCGGCGATCGATAGCACCAGTTCCTTGGGGAACGCACCAAACAGCGCCGCCAGCGCTCCACCGTAGATGGCGGCAATGGCGTAGAAGATTCCGCACCAGATGGCCGCCGTGTACCGCTTGTCGCGGTCCTCGTGAGCGTGGGTGCTGGTGCAGATGGCCGCGCTGATAGCGGCCAGATTGAGTCCGTGGGAACCGAACGGCGCCAGCAACAATGAAGCGATACCGGTGACTGAAATCAGCGGAGAGGCTGGTACGTGATAACCATCAGCACGCAACACGGCGATGCCCGGCATGTTCTGTGACGTCATGGCCACCACAAACAGCGGAATGCCGATGCTCACCGTTGCCGCCAGAGAAAACTCTGGCGTCGTCCAGACCGGCATCGAGACCTCCAGCGTAAAGCCGCTGAAGTCCAGCAAACCCAACCAGCCTGACAGCGCAGTACCCACCAGGAGTGCAGCCAGTACCGCGTAGCGTGGCGATATCCGTTTGATCAGCAGGTAGGTGAAGAACATGCCCAATACCAGCGCGGTGCGGTGTTGGGCGGCGACGAAGATTTCGCTGCCGATCTTGAACAGAATGCCGGCCAGTAACGCCGCAGCCAGAGAGGCGGGAAGCTTTTTTACCAGTCGGTCAAAGCTGCCGGTTACCCCGCAAATGATGACGAGCACTGCACTGGTGATAAATGCACCGATGGCTTCTGGATACGCCACTCCGCCCAGGCTGGTGATCAGCAAAGCTGCGCCGGGGGTCGACCAAGCCACGGTGATGGGTGTCCGATAGCGCAAGGAAAGACCGATGCTGCACACAGCCATACCGACGAACAATGCCCAGATCCACGAAGATATCTGCGCACTGGTCAGCCCGGCTGCCTGGCCTGCCTGAAACATCAGCACCAGCGAACTGGTACAGCCCGTCATCATGGCGATAAAACCAGCGACGATTGCGGCGGGGGAAGTGTCGGCCAATGGGCGCAGACGGGCGAGGGGTGAGGCGTTCATCAATCCATCCTTGAGCAGTGCAACGGCAGGCCGCAAGCGTAAACGTACTGGTATCAAAGTGTTGCGATACAGCGGGATTCGTAAACGTGAGTACAGTTACGAAGCAGCCCAATCCTGGCTGCAAACGCGTTTATTTATATTTTGTCTAATAGGAGCCGATGTCAGGTTTCAGTCATCTTCACGAGAAGCAGGCCGGGCACCACTCTGCAACGTCCTGCCCAGTGCTTCGTTGACCTGCAGCCAGCCGTCAACGGCTTCAAGACCCGCCTCGGCAAAAACGCGCTGCAACAACTTCACTTGTTCGCGCCGCAAAGCCTGTTCGAACTTCGAGCCTTCTTCGGTCAGCCCCAGCAAGCGTTTGCGCTTGTCGCTGTCGGGGGCGGTGCTATGTACCAGGTCCATGGCGATCAGTTGGCGCAGCGGCGCATTGAGTGCCTGCTTGCTCACACCGAGCACGCAGAGCAGCTCTTTAACGCTCAAACCGGGATAGCGGGCAATGAAAAATACGATGCGCTGATGCACCCGGCTGAAGCCTCGTCGGGCAAGCATTTCGTCAGCTTTAGCCGTGAATGCCTGGTAGCCGAAGAAAAAAGCTTCCATGGCGGCTTGTTGGGATGCGGAATTTTTAAGGTCAAGCATATTGACGTATCTATGTCTGGCGTCGTAATTTCGGTCAACCAGTTTGACTTATTTCCAATTACTTCGGCTAGCGGTGATCTCAATGGCTTTCTCTGAACGCGTGTCCCGGCTTAAAAGTTCTCTGATTCGTGAAATCCTTGCTGCGGCCCAGCGTCCGGAAGTCATGTCGTTTGCCGGTGGCCTGCCAGCCGAAGCCATGCTGCCCAAAGTGGAGTGGGCGGACATGCCTGTTGCGCTTGGCCAATACGGCATGAGTGAAGGCGAGCCTGGCTTGCGCGAAGCCCTGGCTGCAGAGGCGCGAGCTATCGGCCTGCAGTGCGACGCCAGTCAGGTGTTGATCGTCAGCGGCTCGCAGCAGACGCTGGATCTGGCGGCCAAGCTGTACATCGACAAAGGCACGCAGATCGTGCTCGAAGCACCGACATACCTGGCGGCGTTGCAGATTTTCCAGTTGTTCGGTGCTGATTGCCTGACAGTGCCGCTGCAAACCGATGGTCCGGATTTGCAGGCCTTGCGACGACAACTGGAGCAACACCAGCCTGCGTTCGCCTACTTGATTCCGACTTTCCAGAATCCCTCCGCAGTGCGTTACAGCGAAGCCAGTCGTGTGGCCGTGGCTGCTCTGCTGGATGAATTCGGCGTGACCTTGATCGAAGACGAACCCTATCGCGATCTGACGTTTGATGGCGGCAGTGCCAAGCCCATCGCCAGCCGTTTGCAAAAGGCCAGCTGGATCTACACGGGTACCGTGTCGAAAACCCTGTTGCCAGGTTTGCGGGTCGGCTACCTGATTGCCAGTCCTGATCTGTTCCCGCATTTGCTGCGTTTGAAGCAGTCTGCCGATCTGCACACCAACCGTTTAGGCCAGTGGCAGGCCCTGCAATGGATCGGTACCGAGCACTACCGCGAACACTTGTCTGAGTTGCAGACTTTCTACCGTCAGCGGCGGGATGCATTTGAGGCTGCACTAAAACGACATTTTGCCGATATAGCTGACTGGAACAGCCCGCAAGGTGGTTTGTTTTTCTGGCTGACGCTCAAGCAACCAATGGATACACGGACTCTGCTCGACGAAGCGCTCAGGCAGGATGTCGCGTTTATGCCGGGGGAGCCGTTTTTCGCTGATCCAGATGCCAACCATGGTTATCTAAGGCTCAACTTCAGCCACATTGATCCGGCCCGTCTCGATGAGGGCCTGAAGCGATTGGCGGCGGTCGTGCGTCAGGCCCGGTTGGAGCGAGCCGCTTAGCTGCGGGCATCAAGGGAATTCAAGGGGACGGGTATGTACAAGGTTTACGGCGATTACAAATCGGGCAACTGCTACAAGATCAAGCTGATGCTCAACCTGCTGGGCGTCGAGTATCACTGGGTGCCGGTGGATATTCTCAAGGGTGAAACCCAGACCGCAGCGTTTCTGGAGAAGAACCCCAACGGCAAGATCCCTGTCCTGGAGCTTGAGGACGGCACCTGCCTGTGGGAATCCAATGCGATCCTCAATTTCCTCGCCGATGGCAGCCAGTACCTGCCGAGCGAACCGCGACTGCGCACGCAAGTGCTGCAATGGCAGTTCTTCGAGCAGTACAGCCATGAGCCGAGCATCGCAGTCGCGCGGTTTATCCAGTTTTATCTGGGGCTGCCTGAAGAGCGTCTCGAGGAATATCGTTCGTTGCACAAGGCTGGCTACCGCGCCCTCGCGGTGATGGAGCAGCAGCTGAAACGTACGCCGTTTCTGGTGGGCGATCACTTTTCCATCGCAGACATTGCGTTGTATGCCTACACCCATGTTGCCCATCAGGGTGGTTTCGACCTGACGCCATACCCTGGCATCGAGCAATGGTTGGAGCGGGTGAAGGCGCAACCTGGCTATGTAGGCATGCTGGACTGATCGCGACGGACACCTGAAAAGCCGGTCATGCAACATGACCGGCTTTTTTATGTCCGATTGTTTTAGCAGAGCTGAAATCACTTGGCTGTGTCAGCACAGGCATTTAGTCTGCGCGCCCTTCGGGAGAGGCCCCGTAGCCCGATAACAACGACTTTAAGGAAAGGAGTTCCCGATGCGCTTTTCAATGATGGCGGTGCTGATGTTCATGGCGCTGGGTATTGGCTGCTCTGCTTCGGCACAAAACACAGACTGTGATGCCAGCCAGGCTGCGATGAATCGTTGCGCAGGTCAGCAACTGGCAACGCTGGATGCGGCGCTGAACAAACAATACAAGGCACAAATAGCGTACTTGCAGACGCCTGAGAAGAAGCAGGCGTTCAAGGCTGCGCAGCAGAAGTGGATTGCTTTCCGTGATGCGGATTGTATGTATCAGGCAGGCAAGGCTGAAGATTCCGGCTCGATGTGGCCGCTGCTGCAATCCCGGTGTCTGGCAGAGCAGACCAGGGTGCGCGTCGAGCAGTTGAAACAGTATGCGGCGTGCCGTCAGGAGGGCTGCCCGAATTGATATCGGGCGTTCGCCGTTGAATCAGATCGCTGCGAAGCGCTGATTCAGGTAATCAATGATAACTTTGGACTCATACATCCAGGTGGTCTTGCCATCTTCCTCGATGCGCAGGCAGGGCACTTTGATCTTGCCGCCTTCATTGAGCAGTGTCTCGCGATCCTGTTCGTTGTTTTTTGCATCACGCAGCGCAACCGGAACGTTGAGCTTGTGCAGGGTACGACGGGTTTTGACGCAGAACGGGCAGGCATTGAACTGATACAGGCTGAGATTCTTTGCTGACTGCTCGACAGCCGCCTGAGCTTCGGGCGTGCGTTTTTTCTTCGCCGGACGGGTGATGAAGTCGATGAAGATGACCAGTTGGCCAAGACCAACCCTCAATGCTTTTATAAACACGTAAAAGACCTCGCGAGAAACAGGCGGGAACGTATCGCCCAAGGCCCGGCGAGTGATCAGCCGGGCAGGGCGTCGGTCACTTGATGAGGCTGAGGAACTCGCTGCGGGTAGCAGCGTTGTTGCGGAATTCACCGAGCATCACTGAGGTGATCATCGACGAATTCTGCTTTTCGACACCGCGCATCATCATGCACATGTGTTTGGCTTCGATCACTACGGCAACGCCCAGTGCGCCGGTCACTTGCATTATTGCTTCCGCGATCTGGCGGCTGAGGTTTTCCTGGATCTGCAGGCGGCGGGCATACATGTCCACAATGCGCGCGACCTTGGACAGACCCAGCACCTTGCCATTGGGGATATAGGCGACGTGCGCCTTGCCAATGAACGGCAGCAGGTGATGCTCGCACAACGAATACAACTCGATGTCCTTGACCATCACCATTTCGCTGGCGTCGGAGCTGAACAGGGCACCGTTGGTAACCTCTTCCAGCGTTTGTTCATAACCGCGACACAGATACTGCATTGCCTTGGCAGCACGCTTGGGAGTGTCGAGCAGACCTTCGCGGGAAACGTCTTCCCCCAGTTGGCCAAGGATCGCGGTGTAGTTCTGTTCCAGTGTCACAGGGGTTGATTCCATAAAGTTTTCAGATAGGTACCATGTCGGGTCGTACCAATTTGTACCAATCAAGCTCTATTCGAGTTGCCCGATCTCGCCCCAGCCAGTGCCGGAGTTCTGCGATGGTATAAATCGATAGCGGTATTTGCCCGCTTTGCCCAGGCTGGCGCCGAGCTTTTTCTGTCAGGCCGCACATAGTAGCGTAGGTATGACCGTAGTTGTATTGCCGTCTATTACAGAAGGGCATATTGGCGCTACAGCAGCCTGATCGTTCAGGTTTCTTTAGCTGAAGGCACAGCAGTCGAGAAGGTGAACATCACGGTAGATTTCTTCGCCTTTCTCGATCTCTGCCTTACGCAGGTCGTAGGAAGCTTGAAGGTTGAGCCAGAACTGCGCAGATGTGCCGAGTGCCTTTGCCAGACGCAATGCAACATCTGCACTGATATTGCGCCGCTCTCTGACAATATCGTTGACTGTCGGAGCAGAGACATGAAGGGCGCGGGCGAGTGCCGCGGGGGTCACCCCCAGCGGTTCAAGAAATTCCTCTTTGAGAATTTCTCCCGGATGTATCGGGCGCATGCCGTTCTTATGCATGGTTCACCTCAGTGATAGTCAACAATTTCTACATGTTCCGGTCCATTGCTGCCCCATATGAAGCAGACTCTGAACTGAGCGTTGATGCGTATGCTGTGCTGACCCTCTCTGTCTCCATGAAGCTCCTCCAGTCTGTTTCCGGGGGGCGACTTGAGATCTTTCAGCGCCGTTGCGGCATCGAGCATCGCGAGCTTTCGTTCTGCTACATTCTTTAACCCGCTCCAACGTCTGGTCTTGCCAGTTTCAAACAGTGCCTGGGTATCGATGCAGCGAAAACTCTGAATCATCTGTAATGCTTAACGTTATTCGTTAAGCTTGAGTATATAGCTACACGATCATTTATCAAGCGGCATCTCAGACGGAGCGCGATTGTATCCAGTCGCTTACCAAGCCCCTACCAACCCGCGACAGAAATAAGCCCTCACGCGCTGTCTGAATGAGCAGGTAACAAATACCTGTCGCATGAGAGAGTGAAGTGATGTTCGGTCGATTGATTAAAGTGGCAATGGTGGTTGCAGTGCTGTCTACGGTTTCAGGCTGCTGGCCGTTTTGGGGTCCAGGTGGACCTGGCGGTCATGGTGGTGGCGGGCATGGCGGCGGTGGCGGTGGCGGTCACTATGAAGGTGGCGACCGCGGTGGTCCAGGTGGCGGCGGTCCGGGCGGTCGTCCGTAACTCGCCCCGGTTTTTCATTCAGGTTGCGACGGATTACTCGTCGCGACCTTCCATCATGTTCCGCTTGAGAATCACGTAAACCGCTCCCGCGCCGCCGTGTTTTGCCTGGCACGAACAGAAACCCAACACTTGAGGATGTTGCCGCAGCCAGGTATTGACGTGGCTTTTGATCATGGGGCGCTTGCCGTCCAGTCGCACAGCCTTGCCATGAGTGACACGCACGCAGCGGACTTCCAGTTTGGTTGCTTCAGCGAGAAACTCCCACAGGGTTTCCCGCGCGACCTCTACCGTCATGCCATGCAAATCCAGACTGCCCTCGAAGCTGATCTGCCCGAGCTTCAGCTTGCGCATCTGGCCTTCCTGCACGCCATCGCGGGACCAGCTCAACACATCTTCCGGCCCGACATCGATCACGAACTGATCTGACAACCCATCGACTGTCACCGAATCGGTGCGCACCGTCGCGGACTGACGCAGTCTGGCCAGGAGTTTACGGTCGGTCTTGGGTTTGCCTACATCGGCATATTCTTGCTTGATGGGCTTGACGCCGCGTAACTCGTTTTTGAACAGGGAAAAATCGTCGTCTTGCATGTCAGCCTCCGCGAAGGGGGCTAGTTTAACCAAGTCGCGGTGTGAGCGGTGGTGTGATGCACATATAGGGCGTGGGACCGGCTTTAGTCGGGAAAAGGCCGGTATGGTCAGCGAAATGTGACATCAGGAATGCTGCCTTTCCCGCTAAAGCCGATCTCACGTGCAAGCAGTGTTTGCCGACAAGTTTTTCAATCCTGCTTTTTCATCAAGTGCGGCGACATGTTCAAGCCATTCTTGCGACGACTACCCACGCGGCAGCGACGCCATAGCCAGATGCCAACGTAGAGCACCAACAAGCCACTTAGTACAACGAGCGCTGCGCCCAGCGGGCTGGCATTAAGCTCACCCAGCACCTGGGGCCGACCAATCAGGCTGGAAACACCGGCCATTGCCAGCAACACGCCGAAAGTCGCCAACAGGGCAGCAATGGCCGAACCAATGCGCACGCCCCAACTGCCCGATCCTTTTGGACGCAGGCGACGGGCGTCAAAACCGTCGGATACTTTCATTCCGATTTTCCTCCAGAGTATCGGGGTCTGACCCGGACAGGCGGCGGCTGGTTCCCGCAGGCAGAGGATTCAGGGCAAATGACGGGTATTAATGGATAGGCGGTAATGTGAACAGCGTCACATAACCGCGAATACAGCGAATGGGGTACGACAGCCGCGAGGCGTGGTGCACGCCGGCGCGGAGCTGTGATGCTCTTGGCCGGGCAGGGGGAGTCTGGGCTGGTTTCTAGCGGTTCAGATCAAGTCTTTGGTGAGTGCCAGGGTCGCGAAGTTATCGTTCATGATCGCCATTTCAGTGCGATGAACAATGTGGGCGCTAACGACTCCGTCGGGGCTTGGCAGGTCTCGCGTCGCACAGGCGTCGTCTACCAGCGTGCAACGATAGCCATAATCCTTCGCCGCCCGTACTGTCGTGCTGATGCTCGAATGGCTCATGAAACCGCAAACAATAAGGTCCAGATGACCAAGGCTTTGCAACAAGTCGTCAAGGCCGGTGCCGTTGAAAGCGTTGGGCAGACGTTTTTCAACGACGCGTTCATCTTCCAGTGGCTTCAACTCAGGCATGAACTCACCGCGCTCACCTTGCGGGTCGAACAAACCACCGACAGTGCCGAGGTGGCGGATGTGCACAACCGGGCATTTGCCGGCACGGGCCGCCGCAACCAGTTTGCAGATGTTGGCGGCTGCTTCGTTAACGCCTGTCAGGGCCAGCGGGCCGCTGAGGTATTCTTTCTGGGCATCAATAATGATCAGCGTGGCATTACTCAAAGTGGCCGCTGCATAGCCACGGCCGCTGAGTTGAAACATGGTCTTTGGATCGGACATCTGGGGCTCCTTTGTGTGGGGCTTTTGCGTCATTCTCCTCCGCCTGAACGGTTCTGGGAATGGCGACGGTGAGAAGCTCCGGTTTCTCTGGCCTGTAGCGGCGTTGATCGATCTGGGCGGTGAGCATTATGCCTTGATTGAAATGCCACGTATCCAAAACCATCGTCGAACGTGAGCCGGGTCGCTAATGGCACTCGGGCATCGTGTGTTGCGGTCATGGCTGCTAGAATCCCAAGACGTATTCCAAGGAGCTTCCCCCCGTGATCACATCCCGCTTGCGCACCGTGCGCGACCATATCCGTTGGGCGGTCAGTCGCTTTCATCAGGAAGATCTGTTTTTCGGTCATGGAACTGACAATGCCTGGGACGAGGCACGCCAGCTAGTGTTGGGCGCATTGCACCTGCCTTGGGAGATTGCCGACAGCTATCTGGATTGCCGTCTGGAGCTTGATGAGATTTCGGAGCTGCAACGTCTGATCTCTCGCCGCATTGATGGGCGCGTACCAACTCCGTACCTGCTGGGCGAAGCGTGGTTCTGCGGTATGTCGTTCATTGTTGATGAGCGTGTGCTGATCCCGCGCTCACCCATCGCCGAACTGATCGAAAACCACTTTGCCCCTTGGCTGGCTGACGAACCGGCGCGCATTCTCGACCTGTGCACCGGCTCCGGCTGTATCGGTATTGCCTGTGCCGACGAGTTCCCGGACGCCGAAGTGGTGTTGGCTGATTTGTCTTTTGAAGCACTGGAAGTTGCCAACCAGAACATCGAGCGTCACGGCGTTGATCACAGGGTTTACACCGTTCAGGGCGACGGCTTTGACGGCCTTCCGGGTCAGCGTTTTGACCTGATCGTCTCCAACCCGCCTTATGTCGATTCCGAAGATTTCGCGGACATGCCGGACGAATACCAGCACGAGCCGGAACTGGCCCTGGCCTGTGGCAGTGACGGTCTTAACCTGGTGCGCCGGATGTTGAGCCAGGCAGCAAATCATTTGACCGAAAAAGGTCTGTTGATCGTTGAAGTGGGTAACAGTCAGGTTCACGTCCAGGCGTTGTACCCGGAAGTTGAGTTCGCCTGGCTGGACTTCCTGCGCGGTGGCCACGGCGTGTTCATGCTCAGCGCTGCCCAGTGCCGGGAGCATCAGGCGCTGTTTGAATCGCGTATCTGACTGATCAAGGCTGAAGGCGCTCGCGATGAGCGCCTTCAGTTTTGAGAGCTATTCAGTTTTGAAGACTAGCGGTGGGTTGCAATCCAGATCAGTAATCCGGCCTGGAATACTGCAAAGGTCACCAGACAGGCAATAGTGAAGCGCAGGCCACTGTCTTCACGCTTGTATTTGCCGACGCGATCCTCATGCTGACGGATCGCCACTTCTTGCTCGATCATCTTCTTCTCGGCGTTCTCCAGCATCTGTGAAGCTTCGAGAATCTCGATGATCTGAATCTTGTCGTTGTTCCAGGTGCTGTGCAGGTTGCCGACCTGAACTTCCTTGAAACTGCCTTTCATGTGCTGCGCGTCGGCGTAGGCGACTTCGAAGCCCTGGGTTTTCAGGAAATGATCGCGGCGCAGGCGGGTGTCTTCGTTGAGCCCGTCCTTGCTCGGCAAGGCAAAGCTCTCGACTTTATAGGTCGACCATTTTTTCTGCGCCCAGTGAATGCCCTGAGCGATCAGGAAACGGCCGATGCCACGGTTCCAAGGCTCGATTTGCAGGCCCGAGTCCGGTCCGAAGCGCACGACGTGTTTTTCGTGATCGACCCAGACATCCAGATGGTTCTGTTCGCGGCGCACCCGTTGCCCCGGCAACTGGATGCTCAGGCGCAGCAGACTCACCTCTTTGCTATGCCGCTCGGCACGGCCAAACTGGACAAAGCGCAACGGCCGGCCACCCGTGGCCCGGTCGGTCTGCAACGGCGCCAGGCGCAGCATCACAAAATGCTCTGGCTTGACTTCGTCCCACAGCTGCGCAGGCGCCGGCGCTTCCGCTTCGGCGACTGGAGTATTTTCAGTGATTTCGGGTAACGCGTTCGTTTCAGTCATGTTCACGGCGATCCTGTCCTTGACCCTGTGCAGCAAACACAGAGCCAGCAATCAGCTATCGGCCGTTTTCCCCGGTACTGAAGGGGCGCCAGGATTCCTGACGCCAATTTTCCAGGTCACGCTGCTGGAAGGGCTTCGATAAAGCGCAGAATCCGTTTGGAAAGCTCGCTGGACAGCGGCAGTTGCGGGTTTTTGTAGGACTCGAGTTGCTGCTTGATGTCGTTCGGTACGATGCGCAACACGTGGTTCATGCCCTCGATCAGGGCCAGCTCGGCATCGGGTTTGGCTTGCTTCAACAGCTCTGCATCGCCGACACCGACCTGGATATCGTTTCGACCCTGGATGATAAGCGCTGGAACTTTCAATTTGCCGAACGCGGCAGCCGGGGCTTGGCGGAACAACGAAATCAGATACGGCTGAACACTCGGGCGGAATACAACTTCCAGCTCGTCCGGAACATCGTGGTCGGTCTTGCCCGCCTTGATTTCATCGATCAATTGATTGCTGCGCAGCAGCAGAGGCGGAGGCAGGCGCTCTTGCAGTTGCTCACGCAATACTTCATCCACCGGACGACCTGTACCGGCTACCGAGATCACCGCAGCGGCACCGGCTTTTTCAGCCGCCAGTGATGCAACCAGTGCGCCCTCGCTGTGACCCAGCAGGATCAACTGACCCAGACGCGGGTCAGTCTTGAGTTTCTGGCCCCAGGCTTCTGCGTCGGCTACATAAGCCTCGATGCTCAGATTGCGCTCATCAGGAGTAGCGGCCTTGCTCGCGGCGACGCCGCGTTTGTCATAACGCACGCTGGCGATGTTGTGTCTGGCAAGGGTGCGCGCCAGAAGTTTCATGCTGTCGTTGCGACCGCCGTCGGGGTTATTGCCATCGCGATCAGTCGGGCCAGAGCCAGCAATAATCAACACCACCGGTACGGGAGAGGTGGATTTGGGCAGTAATAAGGTGCCGGACAGCTCACCCGTCGCGGTTTGCAGAACGATGGGGCGCTGCAGGACGGATGGGGTGGCAGCGTGAGCAAGTCCGGTGAGCAAGGGAAGGATCAAAGCGATAACGCGTAACATCGTTGGGCCACTATCTGATGGGATGCCGATTGGACGCGGCCAGACGGATAAGGTTCGAGGATGAACTACACGAGCAGCCTGCGTATACTGGCGGGCTTGTTTATATCGACCTGGTTTTTTCGCTGATTTATCGGAGCGTCCGCATGTCCGGCAACACCTTCGGCAAGCTGTTCACTGTCACCACCGCCGGCGAAAGCCATGGTCCGGCGCTGGTTGCTATCGTTGACGGCTGCCCGCCGGGCCTTGAGCTGTCGCTGCAAGACCTGCAAGTCGATCTGGATCGGCGCAAGCCCGGCACCAGCCGCCACACGACCCAGCGTCAGGAAGCCGACGAGGTGGAAATTCTCTCGGGTGTTTTCGAAGGCAAAACCACCGGCACCTCCATCGGTTTGCTGATTCGCAATACTGATCAGAAGTCCAAGGATTACTTGGCCATCCAGGCTCAGTTCCGCCCGGCCCACGCCGATTACACCTATCACCACAAATACGGCGTTCGCGATTATCGCGGCGGCGGCCGCAGCTCGGCACGGGAAACGGCCATGCGCGTCGCGGCCGGTGCTATTGCCAAGAAGTATCTGGCGAAGATGGGCATCGTGGTACGCGGCTACATGAGTCAGCTTGGCCCGATCGAAATTCCCTTCAAAACCTGGGATTGCGTGGAAGAGAACGCATTTTTCTGCCCCGATCCTGACAAGGTTCCGGAGCTGGAAGCCTACATGGACCAGTTGCGTCGTGATCAGGATTCGGTCGGTGCAAAAATCACCGTTGTTGCCGATGGCGTTATGCCGGGGCTGGGCGAGCCGGTGTTCGACCGTCTGGATGCCGATCTGGCTCACGCGTTGATGAGCATCAACGCCGTCAAGGGTGTGGAAATCGGCGCCGGTTTTGCCAGTGTCGCCCAACGCGGCACCGAGCACCGCGACGAGCTGTCGCCCGCGGGTTTCCTGTCGAACAATTCCGGCGGGATTCTTGGCGGTATTTCCTCAGGTCAGCCAATTGTGGCGCACCTGGCACTCAAACCGACCTCCAGCATCACTACGCCAGGACACTCCATTGATGTTCACGGCAATCCGGTGGACGTGATCACCAAGGGCCGCCATGACCCGTGCGTCGGGATCCGAGCCACGCCTATTGCCGAAGCCATGATGGCCATCGTGTTGCTGGATCATCTGTTGCGTCATCGCGGTCAGAATGCCGATGTTCGGGTGACTACGCCTGTGCTGGGTCAACTGTAATGTCCGAAGGCGTTGCCGCTGCCAGGGTCTGTTGACGTGACGCACCCCCCGGCTGGACAGCTGCCTTATTGGCGGCTGTCCGGTTTTTACGTTTTCTACTTTGCCTTGCTAGGCTCTACCGCGCCGTTCCTGCCGTTGTATTTCAGCCATCTCGGATTCTCCAGCGCGCGCATTGGTGAACTGGTTGCGATCCCGATGCTGATGCGTTGTCTTGCGCCGAATGTGTGGGGGTGGCTCGGGGACTACACCGGGCGCCGACTGGTCATCGTGCGGCTTGGCGCTATTTGTGGTTTGCTCGCGCTTTCCCTGATTCTGGTCAGGCAAAGCTATGCCTGGCTGGCGATGGTCATGGCTCTGCACGCCTTCTTCTGGCACGCAATCCTGCCGCAATTCGAAGTCATTACCCTCGCACATCTGCGTGGCCAGACGTCTCGTTACAGCCAGATCCGGTTATGGGGCTCCATCGGTTTCATCCTGACGGTGGTGGGCGTGGGACGGCTATTCGAGAGCGTGAGCCTCGACTATTTTCCCAGTGTGCTGGTCGCGATCATTGCCGCGATTGTCATCAGCAGTTGGTGGATTCCCAATGCTCAGCCGGTGTTGTCTACGACGCATCCGGAAAGCGGTGGCTTTTTCCGACAATTGACTCGACCCGGCGTACTGGCCTTCTACGCTTGCGTCGGGCTCATGCAGATGAGTCACGGGCCGTATAACACTTTCCTGACTCTCCATCTGGAGCAGTTGGGTTACGGTCGCGGCCTGATCGGAATGCTTTGGGCGGTTGGTGTCGTCGCGGAAGTGTTGATGTTCATGGCCATGAGCCGGGTATTACAGCGTTTCTCGGTACGTCAGGTGCTCCTGACCAGTTTTCTGCTGGCGGCGTTGCGCTGGCTGTTGCTGGGTAATCTTGCGGATCACCTGGTGGTGTTGCTGTTTGCCCAGTTAATGCACGCTGCAACATTCGGCAGTTTTCACGCCACTGCCATCCATTTCGTGCAACGTAGCTTCGGTGCGCAACAACAAGGTCAGGGCCAGGCGCTTTATGCCGCGTTGGCGGGCACGGGGGGCGCATTGGGTGCGCTTTACTCCGGTTACACCTGGAACTTCCTGGGGGCCGGCTGGACATTTACTATCGCCAGTGCTGCGGCGCTGGCCGCTGCTGTGATGGCAGCTACACGAATGAAAGAGGAGCGGGCATGAGCCGCGAACAACTGAGTCAGGCAATTATCGACGCCGGTCGTTTTCTGTACGGTCGTGGCTGGTCACCTGCGACCAGCAGTAATTACTCGGCGCGGCTTTCCGCCACTGAAGTGCTGCTGACCGTCTCGGGCAAACACAAGGGCCAGTTGGGCATCGACGACGTGCTGGCCACAGATCTTGACGGTAACAGCCTGGAGCCCGGCAAAAAGCCGTCGGCGGAAACCTTGCTGCACACGCAACTTTACAGTTGCAGGCCGGAAGTCGGTGCGGTGCTGCACACCCACTCGGTCAATGCGACAGTATTGTCGCGTCTGACCGAGGCCGACCATCTGGTGTTTGAGGATTACGAGCTGCAAAAGGCTTTCAGTGGCGTCGTGACTCATGAATCCCGGGTCGTGGTTCCTGTTTTCGACAACGATCAGGACATTGCGCGTCTGGCGGCGAAGGTGCAGCCCTGGCTTGATGCGCACCCTGATTGCGCGGGCTACCTGATTCGCGGCCATGGTTTATATACCTGGGGCGCGAAGATGAGCGATGCGCTGCGGCAAATCGAGGCGTTCGAGTTCCTTTTTGAATGTGAACTCAAAACCCTCGCCATACTGAACCGATAACGTTTTTAGCCTTCTGCCTGAACGAGCTGTAAAAGTCGCAGGGCATATTCAACCGGGTTTAACTGAACCGAGGAGCGCCGCCATGAGCAGCCTGTATGTTTATCACCAGTCCAGCCCTGAGCAGCCAGATAAAGTCCTGACCCATGTCGAGGATATCGCGTCGACCCTGGCCGAGCACGGCGTGGGTTTTGACCGCTGGCAGGCTGCGACGCCTATTACCCCGGGTGCCAGCCAGGAAGAAGTGATCAATGCGTACCGGGTGCAAATCGACAAACTCATGACCGAGCGCGGTTACGTCACTGTCGATGTGATCAGCCTCAATAGTGATCACCCGCAAAAAGCCGAATTGCGTGCAAAGTTTCTCGATGAGCATCGCCATTCCGAAGACGAGGTACGTTTCTTCGTCGCCGGGCGTGGTTTGTTCACGTTGCATATCGGCGAGTATGTGTATGCCGTGCTGTGCGAAAAGAACGACCTTATTTCGGTTCCGGCGGGAACGCCGCACTGGTTCGACATGGGGGAAAACCCACACTTCGTCGCGATCCGCCTGTTCAATAACACTGAGGGCTGGGTTGCGAACTTCACTGGCGAGAAGATTGCCAGCCTATTTCCGCAGCTTGACGATTTATAGGATTCAGTTCATGACAATCAAAGCGGTCCTGACTGACATCGAAGGCACTACCAGCGCCGTCAGTTTTGTCTTCGATGTGTTGTTTCCCTACGCGGCAAAACATTTGCCGGATTTTGTCCGCGAGCACGCCTCTCGCCCTGATGTCGCCGCACAGCTGGAAAAAGTGCGCGAAGACAGCGCGCAGCCGGATGCTGACGTCGACCAGGTCATCAAGGTTCTCCTGAGCTGGATAGCCGAGGATCGCAAGGCCACACCGCTCAAGGCGCTGCAGGGCATGGTGTGGGAGCAGGGGTACAACGCCGGTCAGCTCAAAGGCCATGTCTACCCCGATGCAGTTGAGGCGCTGCAGCGCTGGCATCAGCAAGGTTATGGGCTTTACGTTTATTCCTCTGGCTCGATTCAGGCACAGAAACTGATCTTCGGTTGCTCGGACGCGGGCGACCTTTCGGTCTTGTTCAGCGGTTATTACGACACCACCTCGGGCCCCAAGCGCGAGGAGCAGTCGTACTGCAACATCGCCAAGGCGATTGGCTTGCCGGCTGAAGAGATTGTTTTCCTGTCGGATATCGTCGAAGAGCTGGATGCCGCCAAGGCCGCTGGCATGGCTACGTGTGGCCTGGTGCGTGACGGTGGCGAGTTGAAGGGGCACGTCAATGTTGCCAGCTTCACCGACATCGACCTGGGCGCATTTTAGCCGCTGAGTTCCGGCTGCTATTGCAGGAATGAATCGCGGCTGCCGGTCAGACGATTCAACTTGTTCAGCCAATACCAAGCCATTACGTGTAAGCCTCGTCCTGTTGAAAAGTAGGATGAGGCTTTTACTTGAGTGCGTAATACCTGTTTGTTTCTGGAGTTGTTCTACAAAGCTTTTAATCGTGTAGTTTTCTGATCGATCCATCCCTGGCGCAGCCAACTAACAACCATTCAAACCCTGCGCCGTGTCTGGACAAAGGAGCGAACTGCGATGGGAAGTGCTGAATCAATCAACTCGACCGAAAACCCTCTCATACAACAGATGGTCAGGAGCATTCATGAGCTGGACAGTAATCAGGCTATCGAGAATGCGCTGGACTGGTTACGCCAGGAGTGTCAGTCCGAAGGGGCGATATTTTGCCAGTTCAGGGGCTCAATGCTGCTGACGTTGGTGACCTCCAACATTGATCGCTCCTGGAGTCAGCATTATCGACGTCAATTGCTGTTGATGGACGATCCGGTGGTCAATCACTACCGGGAGCAATTGGGGTTTATCGACTGGAAAGCGGCATTCAAGCGCTATCCACCCACTGACAGTTATATACAGAGCGTAGAAAAACATGCGCTGACACCGGCTTGCTCCTACGGCTATACCAGTCCGGCGCGCAGTTTTCAGGGGGTGACTTCGATCTGTTCACTCAACGGATTGAGTCGAGCGCTCAAGGCTCCTGATATGTATTTGTTATCCAGTCTGGTTCCGGTCCTGCATTTGGTAGGGCGAGGGACGAAATTGCGCTCTCGAGGGCTGAGCGAGAAGGAAGTCGAGATTCTCGAATGGGCGCGTGACGGCAAAACCGCTTGGGAAATCGCCACGATCCGGCAAGTATCCGAGGCGACGGTCAAATATCACTTCAGAAGCATCTACAGCAAGCTCGGGGTCTCCAACAGAGCTCAGGCGGTGGGGGAGGCTTTGTGTCAGGGCATCATCAAGTGAGCAACAATCAGACGTTCCCTGCAGGAGCGCGCCTTGTGTTCATGACAAACCGCTGTCGCAAAGCAAACATAGATTTGTAGGAGCTGCCGAAGGCTGCGATCGCGGTGTATCAGGAGAAATGCCTGGCAGCCTTTGGCTGCTCCTACATAAAAGCATTCCAAGCCAGGTAATTGCATTTTGTTTGACGAGAGCCAACTTGTCGGCGAGCCATTGGCTTTGCACAGTCAAAGGTTCCGCCTCCCCAAAAGTCGTTTCCTGCTGGGGCTGGGTTTCAACTGATCTTTCACCAAGGCAAAAAAAAGCCGTGAATGCCAATTGGCAATCACGGCTAAACAAAGGGAGCGAAGCGTTTGAATCAGTGATGCATGGAACGGACAGTCAACATTCAAAATCAACGAGTGTGATACGTCGGCAGATCAAAGCGGTGCTGACTTTGTAGCATGGAGATCGCGGGCAGGTCGCTTGCCTGGCCAGCCAGGTCACGACGAATCGCGCTGATCACCCACTCGAGCTGCACTGGGGTGTGCAACTGAGCGTAGGAAATGGAACGACGGATTTGTTTGCCTTCGCCGTTACGCAACGACAGCAGCACACCGCCATCCGGGCGGGCTTGAGTAGTTACGTCGAATTCGGAGAATACGGAAGCGAATTTCTCTTGGATAAAAGTCATGTCTAGCGGCTCCATTGCTCATGGGATAACAAGCTTGGTAGTACTAGTGCAGTGACTGTGCCAGTGTTTGTGTTATAAAAAAATCCTTTAAAAACAATGGTTTATAAATAATTTGTTTTTACGGATTCGTGCAATATGCATGAATGGCTGTCGGGCATCCTGCATTTTGCGGTTTTTTTTGGGTTTTTTTTTGCAGCGAGGGAACTTTGCTGCGGGGAGCAGAAAGGATTCAGCGGGCAGGTCGTGTCTTGTTTCGTGAATACTACGACCGCGTGATCGGGTTTTTATTCGGCCAGCCAATAAAAAAGATGGGGTGGACGCCTCACTAGTCGATGACGGGTAGTAGATTGCCATCTACCTTGATTCTGGACGAACGCCTATGGAGACTTGCGGTCATTAAGTGCAAGAAGGGAGTTGCCGTGCGGTTGCTCTGCCCATGACTTATTTTCTGCGGGAGTCACCGATGTCAGACCAGAACACCAGCAATCAACCTGTGCAAATGAACGACGAAGAGGCTCTGGAGTTTGCCGAGCAGGTATTTGACGTCGCCCGTCGCGGCGATGCAGTAATGCTGGACAGATTGCTGGAGAAAGGCCTTACGCCGAATTTGCGCAATCACAAAGGCGACACGCTGTTGATGCTCGCCAGCTATCACGGCCACAAGGATGCCGTGCAGGTATTGCTCAAATACCAGGCTGATCCGGAGATCCGTAACGACAACGGTCAGAGCCCGATTGCCGGGGCTGCATTCAAAGGTGATCTCGAAGTGGTCAAATTGCTGGTCGATGGCGGCGCTGAAGTCGAAGGTGCTTCGGCTGACGGTCGCACTGCACTGATGATGGCGGCCATGTTCAACCGAACCGCTATTGTCGACTACCTGATCAGCAAGGGCGCCAACCCCAATGCTCGCGATGCCAAGGGCGTTACGCCGCTGGCCGCCGCTCAGACCATGGGGGCCGCAGATACCGCCGAGCAACTGGCGCGGCTCGCTGGCTGATCGATTACCTGCTTAAGTGATAGAGGCGCGAAGGAATTGCCGGTATCCTTCGCGCCTTTATTTTTGCTCGTGATCAGGATCTCCCGTGAAGAATCAACTCATCGAATTAATCGGCAAAATCAGTTCGGGTTGCATGGGCGAGCAGGATATTGAGCGTGTTGCCGATGAGGCCGCACAGGCCTATGCGGATCCTTCGGCGTTTCTGGCCGCCAATTCCGATATCAATTACGACGACACGTTTCCGATCCCGTTGGGCGAGTGGGTGGTAGTGGGCAGTTTGCCTGACACCGTACTGTTTCAGGCCGATACCTACATGGACCTGTTCGCGCAGATCGTGGAATCGTTTGGTAAAGAGGTGGTGTTCAATATCAAGCCCAAGCAACTGGCCAAGGTTGAGGCGCTGGTTGCGCTCAATCGCATCCAGATTCAGCTGGGCAGTATGAATAAGGAAAACGGTGGCTATGTGTTGATGAATTTCAGCCAGCCGCTGGATGATGAACTGCAGACGGTACTCATCTACGGTAATGATCAGGCTCGTGTGCTTGAGTTGTGTGCTGCATTGAACATTCACGCAGCGCCGGCACTGGAAGCGCTGCGCAGCCTTTAACTGCCTAGCCCAGTGCCGTGTCGAGGAACATCATCACCGCAAAGCCGCCCATCAGCCCCAGGGTCGCTGAAGTCTGATGGCCATTGCGGTGGGTTTCCGGAATCACTTCATGCGACACCACGAAGATCATCGCGCCCGCAGCCAGCCCCAGGCTGACCGGATAAGCGATGGCAAAGCCGCTGGAAATCCCCAGGCCGATAAGCGCACCGATTGGCTCCATCAAGCCTGAGCCAACCGCGACCAGCATGGCCTTCATTGAAGACAGGCCCGTTACCCGCAACGCCAAAGCGATAGCCAGACCTTCGGGGATGTCCTGAATTGCAATGGCTGTGGCCAGCGGTACCCCGACCTCCATGTCACCATTGGCAAAACCGACGCCAATTGCCATGCCTTCGGGCAGGTTGTGCAGAGTGATTGCCAGCACGAACAGCCAGACCCGGTTGATGCGCTCGGAATGAGGGCCCTGGCGGCCAACACTTTCGTGTTCATGGGGGGTGAATTTATCCAGGCCAAGCATCAATAGCACGCCCAGCCCAAGGCCGAGTACTACGGTGCCTGCAGCGAGAGGCCCGCTGTCGGTTATTTCACGGGCCGCCGCCAGGCCTGGCAAAATCAGCGAAAACGAACTGGCGGCAAGCATCATTCCGGCTGCGAAACCCAGCATCACATCCTGAGTCCGCTGAGCAACTTCCCTCAGTGCCACGGCAACGATTGCCCCTAAAGCCGTCGCCGCGAAACCTGCGGTACCACCGAGCAGCGCGTAATGCAGGTTGTCTTGATTGGTGCCGTAGATGGCGTTGTAACCGCTGGCAATGAAAAGCCCGAGGACGACCAGTACCACCAGCAGAAACCCCAGGCTGAGCAGGGGAGTGGACTGAGCCTGGGCTAACCATGAGGCCCAGAGCGATCTTGGTTGTGCGGGTGTTTGCATGACTGGCCGACCTGTCTGAAAAATCTGAAGGTCACTGTTTAAATAATGACCTGATCCGATTCGGAACCTGCAAATATGCTGTTGGTTCAACGGAACCCTGCAGGAAAGCCACTATCCTAAGCGGCAAGTATTCAATCTGGAGCAACATCATGGGTTCGACGTTTAATAGTTTGGTAGGGCTGATTATTCTGGCTCTCGACATCTGGGCCGTCATCCACGTACTGAAAAGTGGAGCAGAAACCGGGATCAAGGTTCTCTGGATATTGCTGATCGTCCTGATGCCTGTGCTGGGGCTGGTCATCTGGGCCCTCGCTGGCCCGCGGGGTAATGTGCGGATTTGACTCGGTTCCATGTGCGGAGCTTGTCCGCGATGCATGAGGCACGCATACCCCCTGTGGGAGCGAGGCTTGCCCGCGATATATGAGACACAGCCATAAGCCATACCGCGTTATCGTTTATCGCGAGCAAGCTCGGCTCCCACATGAAAATCTCGTGCATTCAATGATTTATATGCAGTGTGAGGAGCTATCGAAGGCTGTGATGGCGGTGTATCAGGTTAAACGCTTCGCAGCCTTCGGCAGCTCCTACAAAATGCGCATCTTCAGACTCAGGAATTTTTTAGCAGAAACCCAGGGTTTTCAGCGATTGAGTCATCCGAGGTTCGACCTGTCATCTTTCGCGACGTAGAATGCGCGCCTTTCTTATGGGCGGCTGGCCGTCCTGTCTTCAGCATTCATCAGGGACCTACCCATGAGCGATTATCAAGAAACGTTGTACGAGGGTTACGGCCAGCGCTTTCGCATTGAAAAAATGCTTCACGAAGTGCGCACCGAGCATCAGCATCTGGTGATTTTCCAGAACCCGCGCATGGGCCGGGTCATGGCGCTGGATGGCGTGATTCAAACCACCGAAGCTGACGAATTCATCTACCACGAGATGCTGACCCACGTGCCGATCCTGGCTCATGGCGCAGCCCGTCGTGTACTGATCATTGGCGGCGGTGATGGCGGCATGCTGCGTGAAGTGGCCAAACACGACACCGTTGAACACATCACCATGGTCGAAATCGACGGCACCGTGGTGGAGATGTGCAAGGAGTTCCTGCCGGAACATTCCAAGGGTGCATTCGATGACTCGCGCCTGAATCTGGTGATCGACGACGGCATGCGTTTTGTCGCGACCACTGAAGAGAAATTCGACGTAATCATTTCCGACTCCACCGACCCGATTGGTCCGGGCGAGGTGTTGTTTTCGGAAAACTTCTATCAGGCCTGCCATCGCTGCCTGAACGAAGGCGGTATTCTGGTGACGCAGAACGGTACTCCGTTCATGCAGCTCAGCGGCGTGCAAACCACGGCAGGGCGCATGCGTGGCCTGTTCGCGGACTGGCATTTCTATCAGGCAGCGATTCCGACTTACATCGGTGGTGCCATGACCTTTGCGTGGGGCGCGACCGATCCTGCTTATCGCAAGTTGCCACTGGAAACCTTGCGTCAGCGTTTCGCAGGCAGCGGCATTGTTACGCGCTATTACAATCCTGAAGTGCACATCGGCGCGTTCGCGTTGCCGCAGTATGTGTTGCAGGCTGTGAACAAACCCAGCAACGACTGACCTCTGCGAAAGTTACGCAGGCTTCTGCTGCCGGGAAGCGATGCCTGCGTAACATGCTAAGGGCGCCCATTACCGTCGATTCGCCACTACAAAATTTTCACGCCTCTTCATAGAACATTGCGCGCGCTTTTCAGCCGTTAGCGATGGGTACTGGTGTGGCCGGGTTTTATAATCCGCCTTCCTCTCACTTCTCACCCGACTTCCTACAGCTGAAAGTAAAACATCTGCCGTGTATCGCTGCTAAATCCTGGGCGATCACGTAAGATTTGCGCCCGTCGTTCGCCAATGCCCTGTCATTGCCGGGCGCGACTGCTTTTCGAACCTTACTTTGAATCCAACGGATCCTAGAACAACATGGCTAAACCGGACGCTATGATTCATAAGCACGCGTCGTCGCGCTCGCTGCAACCCACCGTCAAATCGCACCTTGCCTATACGCTGCTCAGCGCGTTGGTGCTGATGGTCATGTACACGCTGCTGCGGGTCGCTTTGCTGGTTTATAACCGCGAGATGATCGGTGATACACCGGCCTCGGCATTTGTCGAAGCCCTGTTCAACGGCATGCGTTTCGACTTGCGTCTGACGGTTTACCTGCTTGTCCCGCTGCTGCTCTCTTTATTCAGCGCACGGGCAATGGCTGCACGAGGCTTCTTCCGTTTCTGGCTAACTTTGGTTGCCAGCATCACGCTGTTTCTCGGCCTGATGGAGATGGACTTCTACCGCGAGTTCCACCAGCGCTTGAATGGTCTGGTGTTCCAGTACGTCAAGGAAGATCCGAAGACCGTTCTGAGCATGTTGTGGTACGGCTTTCCGGTGGTGCGCTATCTGTTGGCCTGGGCTGCAGTAACATGGCTGCTGAGCCTGGTATTCAAAGGGGTTGATCGTGTAACTCGTCCGCGTGGTGAGTTCAGCGTCAGCGATGCCAGCAATCGCACTGTTGCGCCTTGGTATGCACGTATTGGTGTATTCGTTGTTTGCCTGCTGATCGCTGTTATTGCCGTGCGTGGCACGCTGCGCCAAGGGCCGCCGCTGCGTTGGGGGGATGCTTACACCACGGAATCCAACTTCGCCAACACACTGGGACTCAATGGCACCCTGACGCTGATCGCCGCAGCCAAGGCCAGCATGTCATCGCATCGCGACAATGCCTGGAAAGCTACTTTGCCCGAAGCTGAGGCGGAGCAGATCGTGCGTGGCATGCTGTTGACCAGTCACGACAAACTGGTAGATGGCGATATCGCTTCTGTCCGCCGCGACTTCACGCCGCCGGTGGAAAATACGCTGCCAATCAAGAACGTCGTTGTCATCCTGATGGAAAGTTTCGCCGGGCATTCCGTAGGTGCCTTGGGGGATGAGGCGAATATCACACCTTACTTCGACAAGTTGTCCAAAGAAGGATTGTTGTTTGACCATTTCTTCTCCAACGGTACGCATACTCACCAAGGGATGTTCGCGACCATGGCGTGCTTCCCCAATCTGCCCGCTTTCGAGTATCTGATGCGTATGCCTGAGGGGGCTCACAAGCTGTCCGGCTTGCCGCAGTTGCTCAGCGCCCGTGGTTTTGACGACGTCTATGTCTACAACGGTAACTTCGCCTGGGACAACCAGTCGGGTTTCTTCAGTAATCAGGGAATGACTAACTTTGTCGGTCGTGAAGACTTCGTCAATCCAGTGTTTTCTGATCCGACCTGGGGTGTTTCTGATCAGGACATGTTTGATCGCGGCGCGCAGGAGTTGAAAGCTCGTGCGGAGAAGGGCAAGCCTTTCTATGCGCTGCTTCAGAGCCTTTCCAACCACACACCTTATGCATTGCCGACCAACCTGCCGGTCGAGAAAGTGACCGGTCAGGGCTCGCTGGACGAACACCTTACTGCGATGCGTTATTCAGATTGGGCGCTTGGCCAGTTCTTCGAGAAGGTCAAGAAAGAGCCGTTCTACAAGGAAACCCTGTTTGTTGTAGTGGGTGACCACGGGTTCGGTAATCACCAGCAGATTACTGAAATGGATCTGGGGCGCTTCAATGTGCCGATGTTGATTATCGCTCCGGGTGTTCAAGAGAAGTTTGGTCAGCGCAGCAGTATTGTAGGAACCCAGATCGACATCGTGCCCACGATCATGGGTCGTCTTGGCGGTGAAACCCGTCATCAGTGCTGGGGCCGCGACTTGCTCAACCTGCCGGCGGGCGACACGGGCTTTGGTGTGATCAAGCCATCGGGTGGTGAACAGACCGTCGCGCTGGTGACTCAGGATCGGATTCTCATTGAGCCCAAGGATATGGAACCTCAGGTGCTGTCCTACACCCTGGGACGTACGCCGCATGCTGAAGTGATTCCGAATGCGCCTGATGCCAAGGAAATGCGTGACAAGCTCGACAGCTTCCTGCAAACGGCGACCAAGAGCTTGCTGGACAACACCGCAGGGGTCGAAGCGAGCAAGAATTGACCTGCTGGTGACGTAATCCAAAAAGCCCCTCATGCAGGGGCTTTTTGTTGTCTGGCCGAACGTATCGTCGTTTGCCGCGAGACAGCGTGGTGCCATTGAAACCGGGCGACTCGTATAAAAAAACCAACTATATGATTTGGAATGTTTTTTAGCTGTAGGAGCGCGCTTGCCCGCGATAGCTTCACCACAGGCGATATGTTCATCGGCTGACAGAACGAATCGCGGGCAAGCGCGCTCCTACACAGACTGTGTGAAAACTACTGCAGGCTGTGCACCTTCGGTGCTACGCGCACAATACTGCGTTAAAAACAGCCGAAAAATGCTCATTTAGAACACCTAGACTCCGCTTTTTCGGCTGTTTTTGCCTTGTCTTGCCGTCGCTCGCTACGTTTTCACACAGTCTG